>JAKAKU010000123.1 GCA_021824385.1 bacterium
CTCGACAGCTTTCAACAATGGTAAATGCAGGTCTCCCCTTGACCGAGTCGCTTACGATTTTGCAACTACAGTCGACTCCTGCAATGCAGCCTATTATCAATTCAATTTTGGCTGATGTCGAAGGTGGACAAAGTTTTTCAAATTCCTTAAAAAACCACGCAAAAGTTTTCGGCCCTTCATACATTGCACTTATCAAAGCTGGTGAGGCTGGTGGAGTTCTCGATAAAGTACTTGGGCGCTTGGCGGATAACTTGGAGCGACAACAAGAATTTCGGGGAAAAGTAAAAGGTGCGCTCATTTATCCAGTAATCATCGTCGTGGGTATGCTTGGAGTTTCAATTCTTATGATTGTCTTTGTCATTCCGAAACTTACCTCCCTGTATACACAGTTTGGGGCAACACTTCCTCTTACCACTCGAATACTGACGTCAATTTCTGACTTTGTCATTGCCTGGTGGTTTGTGATTGTGGTGGCACTTGGTATTGGGTTTTGGGCTTTTACCCTCTGGAAAAAAACGTATAGCGGCAAGCGAAAATTCGCAAATTTTGTTTTCAAAATTCCAATCATGGGGGCTTTAAACAAGCAAATTATTTTAACCGAGCTTACCCGAACACTTGCACTTATGGTTGCATCCGGTGTTCCAATTCTTGAAGGTATTTCTGTAACAACCGATGTTGTCGACAACGTAATTGTTGCCGATGCCCTCAAAGACGTCGGAACTCAAATTGAGAAAGGATTTCCTATCGCCTTTTCGTTTGCAAAACACCCAGAAGCTTTTCCGTATATTTTGTCACAGATGATTTCAGTCGGTGAAGAAACGGGAAAAATGGATGAAGTTCTTATGAAAGTCTCCCATGTTTTTGAAGTAGAAAGTGAACAAAAAGTCAAAGCCTTAACTTCAGCTATTGAGCCAATTATTATGATCTTTTTGGGACTTGGGGTAGCATTCTTGGTAGTTGCCGTGGTGCTGCCTATTTACAATCTCACGACGGCGATTTGATTGCTTGACAATTGGTCCAGAAAACAAAATACTGAAAGAGTGAATATATATAAGGAGGTGACTATCAAGTGAATAAGAAATTTTTGAAACTAAACGTACGAGGCTTTACCCTCATTGAACTTTTGATCGTTATTGCCATCTTAGGTACACTTGCAGTGGTCGTACTTCTTGCATTGAATCCTGTGCAGCAACTTGCTGCAGCTCGTGATTCAGGACGATCCTCAACTGTAGCCCAGCTCGGTCATGCTATGGAAGCCCATGCAACAGCAAACGGTGGATCGTATAATCCTGACGCCGCAGCTGGAACATGTGGAGTTGTAGCTGGTGTTCCACAAAACACGAGTACTACATGGATCACTACTTGTTTGGTGGGAACTGGTGAACTTAAGGCAGTGCCAGCCGCAATTGGCTATACATCTCTCGCAGCAGCTCCAGCATGTCCTGGAACATCTGTCAGCGAAAACGGTTGGTGTTATGACGGCACTGCAGCTAACATGGTTGTCTTTACGCAAGCAGAGGCTACGCGTAATACAGCTAAGTGTGCAGCCGGTCAAACAGCCTATTGGGTCTATGCAACAGCCGCAGGTCGTGGAGGTCTTTGGTGTAATGCTTCCGCTCCCGTCGCTGCTTTTTCCGGAGGTACGTGGGTTAACTAACACAAATTCACACACCAGGGCAACTTCAGTCTGGTGTGTGTTTTGTTGTGTTGATATAGTGATTGTATGATCGTTTTATTTTTGTTTGTAACAGGCCTTGTGTTTGGATCATTCTTGTCTGCGCTTACCTGGAGAATGATGCACGACGTGTCTATTGCAAAAGGCAGGTCTTTTTGTGACTCCTGCAAAAAGCCCATCTCCTGGTATGACAATATTCCACTCTTCTCGTATCTCTTACTTCAGGGGAAATGTCGCCATTGTCACAAAAAAATTTCTGCTCGCTATCCATTAATAGAATTTACAACAGCACTTACGTTTGTATCGGTATATTTGTTGTATTCGATGTTTTTTGAAATATTTCCATGGCTTCCTTCCCTTGGCATTGCCGGAATTGTATTATTTTGTTTTGTGGGGTTTATTTCCATTGGTATTTTTGTAACCGATATGGAAGAAATGATTATCCCCGATAGCTTTGTGTTTCTGTTATTTTTGATTAGTTTCCTTTTTGTTCTGTTTTCATCTGATACAAACATGTGGCAGCGGCTGTTGGTGGCCTTTGTAAGCAGTATGTTTTTTTTGATACTAAACTTAGCGACACGCGGTCGGGGTATGGGGCTTGGAGATGTTAAACTCGCACTTCCGCTTGGGTTTTTACTTGGGTTTCCGGTAAGCATTGTTTGGATTTTTGTGAGCTTTATCATTGGTTCTATTGTGGGTGTCGCACTGTTAGTAAGTGGTCGTGCTACAAAAAAAACCCGTGTACCATTCGGCCCGTTTATGATTGTTTCTTTTTGGGTATGTGCTCTATTTGGTGCCAGTTTGATACAATACCTAACACCTTACTTTTAATATGTTTAGTAAAAAAGAATTTAGTTTTGTTACCATTGTGTTAACTGTTATTGCCGTAGTAACAGTGGTAAATTTGTTCGCTTCATATCGGAAGAGTCGCGACGTCTCTCGCAAAAATGAACTTGGTGATATTGAATCCAGGCTTACCGATTTTAAGAAAGCTATCGGTACCTTCCCACTCGCTACAGAAGATGGAAAAATTATTGGCTGTAATGGCTTTAAGAATAAGCAAGGAGATTGGGTTTTTGCTCCGTGTGAATGGGGTGACAACAAAATTAATAGTCCATTCTTTGACCCGCTCCCCCGCGATCCATACTTTGATAAAGGACGAAAGTTTGTATATCGAAGCAATGGTGATAACTTTCAAATATACGCGGCGCTTGAAGGAAGTTACGAAGATGAATACGACAAAAACATCGTGCTCATGAAAATCTCTTGTGGAGACGTCGATTGTAATGCAGGACGCACAAGTGGAGCTCGTCCAGTACTCTATGACCCGCTCCCCTCTCCCTCGCCAACTCCTCGCAAATAGTTTTCGTTGAATAGGCACACTTGTTTTGCGTTGTAAAACGTAAACTTGTTTTACATTGCTTTTCTTTTTGTGTTAGTCTGAAAGTATGAAAAGAGGTTTCACCATCATGAACTCTGACTACAGAGATTCTGCTGGCTTCACCATCATTGAGCTTCTTGTTGTAGTGGCTATCATTGCGGTTATGGCGTCTTTCGCTATTCTCAGTTTTAATGGAAGTAAAGCAGCAGCACGTGATGCACAACGTCAGTCTGACATTCATCAATACCAGAATGCGATTGAAATATATGCCAATGCAAACAACGGGGTGTTTCCAATCAAAGCATCTGCCGTAAACCCAAGTTCTATGTGTGGTGCTTCCAACCCACTTGGTAACATAACCTGTCCAAACGATCCGACTTCGGTAAACTCGTACCAGTATGTTACTGATGGAAGTGGAACCAAATATGTAATTTGGGCAACCCTTGAAAAGCCAGTTCCAGCTCAGGTATTTTACGTCTGTTCTACTGGCTATGCAGGAACAAAAGCGGCTGCAGGTTTTACCGGAGGTAATGGTAATTGTCCATAATACTATGATGAAAAAAAATTCTGGCTTCACCCTCATGAACTCTACGTTCAGAGGTTCTGAGGGCTTTACCCTTATTGAACTTCTTGTTGTTATTGCAATTATTGTGCTCCTTATGGCAATCTCCGTTTTTGGACTTGCGGGAGCGCGCGAAAGTGCTCGCGACCAAAGACGTAAAAGTGATATTGAAACTGTTCGCTCTGCACTTGAAATTTATCGTTCGGATTGTGACTCGTATCCGCCCAATTCTGGAACTGGTAGTTTTACCTTTGGAGGAGCTATGAATGGAAAAAATGCTTCTGGTAAATGCCTTACGACTTATACGTATATGCAAAAAGTTCCAACAGACCCTGGTAGTGGAACATACAAATATAATCAAACTGGAGGAGGCACGGGATACGAAATTTGCTCCACACTTGAAAAGCCTGCCGGAGGAGCAGCTACGGTAACATGTGGAGGATCCTCAAGTTGTGGTTCGGTGTCGTGCTATTACAAAGCAGTAAATCCATGACGAATTACTCAAGGTCAACCGGCTTTACCCTCTTAGAGCTTCTTATTGTTATGGTAATCATTGGACTCGCGGCTGGTGTTGGAGTTGCAAACTTCCGTGATTTTGGACGTCGCCAAGAAATTGATAATTATGCACGAACATTAAATGGCGAGCTTCGAACGGTACACGCAGACGCATCAGGAGGTAAGCGTGTAGCGGGTTGCACCGGAACGTTTCAGGGATATGCTATAGATTTTGCAGCAGCTGCCACCGGAGGTGGGGCTAAATCGACCGCGTATACCATTTCTGCCCTTTGTGCGACAGCATCTGCCGTGGTGAAGTCGGTGACACTTCCGAGCAATATATTTCTTGTTATTAATAGAGTTCCTTCGGGTGGAACAGTTCGTCTTTTGTTTAAGCCGCTTGAACTTGGTACTGATGTTTCTCCAGCAAACAACCTAACACTTATTGTGTCGAGCGATCAGGTTTCGCAAACAAAAACAATTTCGGTGTCTGCCTCTGGAGAAATACAATGAATAAAAATAATTCCGGCCAATCGTTTATTGAACTTATTGCTGCACTTCTTATTGTCAGTTTTGTGCTCGTTGCACTCGTTACATTAGTCACCAAAAGTATTGCCAATACTTCTTTTTCTCGAAATAAAGCACTTGCAACAAGCTATACCCAAGAAGGAATTGAATGGCTCCGTGGAGAGAGAGACAAAGACTGGGCAACGTTTTATTCGCATACCGGGAGCCCTGCCTGTATTGTGAGTTTAAGTTGGACTGCCAATGGCTCACACAGTGGTGCATGCGGATCAGGCGATGTGATAGCAGGTACATCTTTTTTAAGAAATGTTACTTTTGTGAGAACTGATCCGTCTACCGTAAACGCGACGGTAACAGTAAGCTGGGGTGATGGAAATGGCGTGCATCAATCTGTTGCAACAACCACCTTTACCAACTGGAAAGGAAACAAATAATGAAAAATACACATACCACTAAGGGTAAGAATTTACACGGTTTTTCCATCATTGAGATGCTTGTGGTTATGTTTTTGTTCGCGCTTTTAGCTTTTATTGTAACGCAAA
>JAKAKU010000050.1 GCA_021824385.1 bacterium
GGAAAGACCGCAGATATAAAAAAGAGGACATTATAAAAATTATTGAAAAAGGTTTGAAATAAAAAAGTGTTCAATGCTGTTTAATGTAATATGGAAAATGATTTTAAAATCAGAGCAGTAATTTACGCCCGGGTAAGCACAAAAGAGCAAGCAGAAGGCAAAGCTTCAATTCCCGAGCAACTTGAGGTTTGTAAAAAGGCAATCGTTCAACATGGCTGGGAATTGATTAAGGAGCCTTACATTGAAGGTGGTGTTAGTGGACATCTACTCGAAGAGAGAATAGCCCTACAAAACCTGCTAAGTGATGCTCGAGAACACTTATTTGATCTAGTAGTAGTTAAAGATTTTGATCGATTTGCCCGCAATCGTGCTGCTGCAACAATTGTGCGTGAAGAATTAAAAGAGCTTTTTATACAAACATACTCTACTACTACTCCTGTTGAGCCCAAAAATCCTAAATTATATGATCCTACTGATGATGACCTGGGAATTATGGTTGAGGGATATAGCGACACAATGGCAGAAATTGAAAGAAATAAGATTAGACGAAGAATGATGATGGGTAAAGTAGCTGTAGCCAAAAAGGGGGATATTCCTAATAATGTTCCTTATGGCTATAAAATTGTGCGTTGGCTAGATGACAAAGGGAAGGTACACAGGAAGATTGAGATTGACGAGGAACAAGCCAAAATAGTTAAAGAGATTTTTGATGAATACATCAAAGGTAAAGGTGCTTTAACTATAGCATTTGGATTAATTGAGAGAAAGATTAAAGCACCTAGGGGGAATTTATGGAGAGCACAAGCTATTAAGTATATTTTAATGAACGAGACTTACACTGGTAAAGTCTTATGGGGGTGGAGACACGCAGATTATAAGAAGAACCAACAAAGACGGCTAAGAGAACATAAAGGTCTTATTGAGAAGGGTAATCATACAGCAATAATTGACCCATCTATATTTAAACTTGCTCAAAAAGAGAAAAAAATAAGAGGTAGCAGTCAAAAGGGGCGTGCCCAAATGAGCAGGGGTCTATTAACTGGTATTGCTAAATGCATCAGGTGTGGTTCTGGGGTTACTTTTGTGACTAGGCACCATCATAGAAAGAAAAAGAATAGCAACTGGAACGACACTACAACCCACGAATATCTGTGCGGTGGCTACAAATATAGTGGCATTTGCCAACGAAGGGTAATGGGCGGAGATAAATTAGACGATTACGTTCTCAGTCAACTTAAAAATATAATTAACAACCCCATTATCAGAGATAAGATCATCTTTGATCGTAACGCTAAATTAGATGGAGATCTAAAAGATGATTATAGCCGCGCAATCAAAATCCTGGCTGAAATACCCAAGAAGCGCGAAAAACAAGAAGAAGCATACGAGGCAGGATTAATTACAATGGAAGAATATGGAGCCCGTCTTGAAAAGCTTCGTGGTGAGGAAAATATGTACCGTGAGGTGACGGGTGATTATGAAATTCAGCTACAACAACTATCCGAACGTCAACAAGAGATACTTAAATATCTCAAAGATGTTAAAGACTTTAATGACTTATGGGATAAATCAACTTTTGAAGAAAGAAAGCATTTATTAAAAAATCTGATCAAAGAAGTACGAGCAGGTAATGGGAAAGTTGAGATTGATTTTAGATTTTAATCCTTATTTCTTATATCTTCTATTCCACTCATCTCTATCTCTATTGTAAAGACTAAAGGCTTCTAACTCCTCTGTTGTGTGAGGTTCCCTATTTAGATGACATTTCTTAAACTTTTTACCCGATCCACACCAACAGGGGTCATTTCTTCCAATCTTTTTCTTTGCTTTGGATGGCCCTGCTTTTGCAATCTTATTGAGCTTGGCCGTTGAACTGTCAACAAGCCCGATATTGTCTGAGGTATCAATATTGGTAACGGCCCTTGCAAGTGGAATTTCTTGTGGAGCCTGAGCAATACCAATTCTAAAGATCCTGAGTGACAACTCATTATCAATGCGCTCAACGAGCGACTCAAACAGTGTAAATGCCTCATTTTTGAATTCAACCAATGGGTCGCGCTGTCCCACTCCCCTCATACGTACGGCTTCCCTGAGTCCATCAATGTGGTCAATATGGTCAATCCAATGACGGTCAAGCGCACCAAGGTATGCAAATCGCTCAATTTCTCGCATGGTTGCAGCTCCAATCTGCTTCTCTCGGGATTCATAGGAATCAGTGAGCAATTTTTTCATAAACTCTCCTAATTTTTCTTTGTCATGGATTTTTTCCATCTCTTTCTCTATTTGACGGCGGGAAGCATCATCGAATGGAATAATTTCAGATAATTCCACCGCTACTTTTTGCATATCGGGTTTTTCGTCAAACTCTGGCCAACTAACAAGCAGGATTCGGTCGATTTGTTCAGTCAATTTTCTGAGGATTTCCTCCTTCAAATTCTCTGAAGACAAAATTCTCTTTCGGAGTTTGTAAATAATTTCACGTTCTTGGTTTGCAACGTCATCATAGTCCACGGTTTGTTTTCGAGCATCAAAATGAAATCCTTCAACTTTTACCTGCGCTTGTTCTATGGCTCTCGAAATGAGCGGGTTTTCAATGGGTTGGTCGTCAGGTAAGTTAAGTCGGTCCATGAGGCCTTTGATTTGGTCGCCACCAAAAATACGCATAAGATCATCATCAAGACTCAAATAAAACTTGGTAGATCCGGGGTCTCCTTGTCGTGCACTGCGCCCACGAAGCTGGTTGTCGATGCGCCTACTTTCATGTCGCTCAGTTCCAATCACATGAAGTCCTCCTGCTTCAACTACTTTTTCATGATCTCTTTGCCACGCCACAAAATCTTTTGATTTTTTGAATTTTTCTACATCTGTTTTTTCTGGTTTGTCTGGAGGAGATCCACCAAGGATAATGTCCACTCCTCGCCCTGCCATGTTTGTAGCAACCGTCACCGCTCCCGGCTTTCCGGCTTGAGCCAAAACAAGCGCTTCTTGTTCGTGATTTTTAGCGTTCAACACATTGTGTGGAATCTTCTTATCTTTTAAGTAGTTACTAATCAGTTCATTCTTTTCAATTGAAGTTGTACCGACCAAAACTGGTTGACCTTTTTTGTAGCGTTCAATAATGTCTTCACTTACTGCTTTGTACTTGTCTTTGGTAGTTTTGTACACGGCATCTGCCTCGTCTTTTCTGATATTGTTGCGGTGAGTCGGGATAACCAGCACTTCGAGTTTATAAATTTTCTTGAATTCTGCTGCCTCAGTTGCGGCAGTTCCTGTCATTCCAGCCAAATGCTCATACATTCTAAAATAGTTTTGAAATGAAATCGTGGCCAACGTTTTACTTTCTTGTTGAATAGGGACTCCTTCTTTCGCTTCAACTGCTTGGTGAATTCCATCACTCCAACGTCTTCCAGGCATGAGGCGCCCGGTAAACTCATCAACAATCACGACTTGATTGTCTTTAACAACATATTCTCGGTCGCGCACATATAAGGCTTTTGCACGAAGAGAGTTTTCAATATGGTGAATTGTTTCAAAATCCTTTTCATAGAGATTTGTTACATTAAGAAGTTTTTCTACCTTTGCAATTCCCGCTTCTGTAAGCGAGGCACTGCGCATTTTTTCGTCGATGACATAATCTTGTTCGTCTTCAAGTTTGTCGACGAGCTTTGAGAAGGTGTAATACTTGTCAGTCGGTTCGCTGTCGGGAGCTGAAATAATAAGTGGGGTGCGTGCTTCATCAATAAGAACTGAGTCAACTTCGTCCACAATTGCAAAATAATGCCCGCGTTGCACCATTTCAGGAAGAGAATTCACCATATTGTCACGCAAATAATCAAATCCAAACTCGTTGTTGGTGCCGTAGGTAATGTCGGCCGCATATGCCTCGCGACGAGACACCGGCTTTAAGTGAGCAAGGCGCTCATCTCCATGACTTTCATCAGTAAAGTGTGGGTCGTAAATGTAGCTTTTTTGCTCTTGTGCAACCACCCCAACCGTCATTCCAAGAAGCGCAAACGTAGGAGCATTCCATCCAGCATCACGCCTGGCCAAATAATCGTTCACTGTGACCAGATGAACCCCTCGACCGGTCAGGGCTCTTAAAAAAAGCGCTGGAACAGCAGAAAGCGTTTTTCCTTCTCCTGTTTTTTGCTCAGCTACCGCTCCCTGAAAAAGTGCAGCTGCGGCCAAAAGCTGTACATCATAGTGCTTGAGGCCAATAGCGCGAGCTGAGGCTTCTCGAGCGAGAGAAAAGGCTTCGGGAAGCAAGTCTTCAAGTTTTTCACCTTTTGATAATCGAGCCTTTAGTTTGGCAGTTTCTTTTGGAAAGTCAGTGAGTTTAAGTTTTTCGTATTTCTTAGAAAGCTCTGAAGTTTTAGCAATCACTTTCGTAAGGCGAGAGAGTTCTCGTGCATTCGAGTCTAAAATATTTGAAAAAAACTTCATAGAAAGAGGATCCCAGCATTGTATCAAACTAAGGTCTTTTTGTGGAGTAGAAGAATCACGAAAAATTAATATAACCGACTGGTGACTACGTCAGAAAAAGCGATGATTACGAAAATGCCAATTGAATTTAATGCGTATACGATTGGAATAAAGCGTGAAGCTCTCATTTTAGAAAGCCCCATAAGCGAAATGCCAAGTTCGTCCGGAAAAGGAGATGCCACAATAATCGCCCCAATTACGGGAAGCACCCACGAGAATATTTTTATATGAAGGATACGCATGATGTGCCTCCCTCCGAGTCTATTCCAGATATCTCGAATTTCTGAATCAAGATTATCGCTTACAAACTTATAAATCAGTAAGTCACTCGTCAAGGCACCTGCACTTGCCACTGCTGTTATGAGAAAAATGTTATATGAAGGAGCAAGTACTAGTAGCGTCAAAACACCCGCTGAAAAGGTGAATGTCGAAACATACATCATTCCACCTAAAAACGCCCCAAAAAGACCCAGGAGTTGCAGGGTATCCGTGAGTTTTGGCAAAAGTGGAGAGAGTGAAAACAACACAATCGAAATAAAACAGATGTATGCAATAAGAAGATGTTGATAGCGAAATTGTTTGGCGCGCCTTTTTGCTCTGGGCATACTCTCACTATAGCAAACAAAAAAAATGGGGAGGACATGAGTCCTCCCGAATGCACTACACCGGTGCTTTGGCCTGCTCAGCCAGCG
>JAKAKU010000077.1 GCA_021824385.1 bacterium
CGGTACCTCTTGGGTTTTCATCGTATCCCAGTTAATACCTTTATTTCCTGTGTCTACGCTCACCGGTTGAGTCGGCCGTGAAACAATAGTCTCCTGCATCTGACTAATGGAGTGTTGTGGAGTTTCTATTGTTGGATTAACTGTTGCTGAGTTCTCGGTACTTTTGGTAGCTTGAGGCAAGGTTTCTGGAGTAGGACTCTGTAGAGAATTAGGCCCATGTTCTGCGCGGTATTGTGTTTGGAGGTCAGCTAAATCTTTAGCCGAAAGTTTCATTGCATCTGCTTTATCAAATTGGTTTGCTAAATTTGATCCCTCGCCCAATTCTCCACCATTCATATAAATTCCAGTATATAGCATATAATAGTTCATGACAAAATTTGCCTCACGTGCTGGAGACAAGCTCCAGTTTGCATTAGATTCATTCCATGTTTCTCCAAAAGACCTCGTGTGTGCCGACTTTGGCTGCTCCACGGGGGGATTTACCGATTGCATGCTGCAAAATGGTGCTCAAAAAGTCTATGCAATAGATACGGCATATGGTGAACTCGCGTGGACACTTCGAAACGACCCTCGGGTGGTGGTTCTGGAGCGCACCAACGCACTTTTTGTTAATTTACCTGAAAAAATGAATTTTATTACCGTAGACACCGGCTGGACAAAGCAATCATTTATCTTGCCTTCAGTACTCAATAATTTAAAAGAGAACGGTACCATCATCTCACTCATCAAGCCTCATTATGAGGCACCCAAAGAGTACATTCGAAAGGGTCGGCTCATGGATGAAAAAATAGAAGAGATTCTCACCAAAGTGAAAAAAGACATTGAAGCCTTGAACTTAGAAATAAAAGGAATGGTCGAGTCACCAATTCTAGGCGAGAAAGGGAAAAACAGGGAGTTTTTAGCTTATCTCGTTCAAAAAAAATGAGCCACTCTGTGTTGAGTGGCTCTATGAATCAATTCGCAGGCATCTGCTGAAATTGGCTGAGGAGTTCTTTTTTGAACTGCTCATACGCACAAACTGCAAGTGGGTCGGCTTTTTCGAGCTGTGACTGATGAACAAGTTCCAATGGTCGGTCAATTTTTTGTTGTACCAATTGGTCAAATTCACGAAGCGCCTCCCCATTTAATCCTGCACGGATCGTTTTAATCAGGTCTAACATCATGTACTCCTATAACTAGACCGTCTTTGGATATGTATTATATAGTTTATTCTTAAATTCTTCAACCCATAGCAAGAATTAAGCAGTTTTAGCCTTGCCTTGCATGGGCTCGCTCATTTTGATATAATCGCCTTTAACGAATGAGAAGCTTGACTTGTCTCACGTAGAATAAGTTTATTGAGGTTACGCCTGGTGTGGGCGCCTCGAGGCGCTTATTTTTTTGCCAAATAACTATTTATAAAAAATGATTAATACACTGCTGGGTACTAAAATCAGAATGACACAGACATTTGAAGGAAATGTCAGAACTCCTGTGACTGTTGTAAATGCAGGACCGTGTGTCGTGACCATGGTAAAAACTTCAGACAAAGATGGATATCAGGCCGTTCAACTTGGGTTTGGTCTCAAAAAGATTAAAAACACCACAAGAGCAATGCAAGGTCATTTAAAAGGCGCCATAAAAGACAATAAGGCGCCTCGTTTTTTGCGTGAAGTTCACATTGAAGAAGCGGAAGAGCTCAAGGCCGGTGACAGTGTTAAAGTCACCGATATTTTTGCAGTGGGAGATACCATCCAGGTAACAGGTATTTCCAAAGGGCATGGATTTCAAGGTGGAGTGAAACGACACGGATTTGCAGGTGGACCTAAAACTCACGGACAAAGTGATAGACATCGTGCTCCAGGTTCTATTGGACAAGGTACTACTCCAGGTCGCGTATACAAAGGAAAGCGAATGGCAGGACACATGGGAGTCGAGCAAGTAACGGTAAAGAATCTCTCAGTTGTTGCGGTAAACGCAGAAACCAACGAACTCTGGATTCGTGGACCAATCCCTGGCAGTAAAGGAAGCTTGGTTGTCGTAAAGCGTCTATCTGAAAACAAAGTTGTACCGTTAACCACTGAAGTACCAGCAGAAGAAGGAGGACAAGAATCATGACATCAGCTTTGCTTTATTCCCCAAAGACAAAAAATGCAAGTGAAGTGAAAGTTCCCGCAAATTTCGCGAAAGAAGTTCCTACTTCAACCCTTGCACAAGCGTTCCACGTATACCGAGAACGCAGTCACACTGGACTTCCTATGGTTCAGACTCGTGGAATGGTGTCTCTGACGACAAAGAAAATGTACAAACAGAAGCATACTGGGAATGCACGACACAGTTCCTTTAAAGCTCCAATCTTCGTTGGTGGAGGTGTCACCCATGGACCAAAGGGAATCAAAGCCCCACATTCACTCACTAAGGTACTCAGAACACTTTCTAAGTCTGGTGCACTCAGTTTAAAGCTTTCGCAAAAAGAAATTGCATTCATTGACGTATCTGGAATTACAAAAACAAAAACAGCTGCAACAATTATTACATCAACCAATGCTCGAAATGCAGTTGTTTTACTCACATCTAAAAATTGGAATTTGGCAAAGTTTTTCCGGAATATTGCCAATGTCTCAGTTTTGCCTTGGGAAACAATAAACGCCTATCCACTTTTGATGAATCACATGGTTCTTATTGATTCCGTTGTTGTAGAGAGTGAAAAACCGGTAAAAGCCGTGGCAAAAACTACACCTAAAAAAGTTGCCGCACCAAAAAAGGTAGTTAAAAATAAATAAAAAATATGTTAAAACCATTGTTTACTGAAAAATCATTGATTGAAGCTCAAAAGGGCAGATTTACTTTTAAAGTAGATCGTGACCAATCAAAGTATCAAATTAAGGAAGTAATTCAAAAACTTTTCAAAGTGACTGTTGTATCGGTTGCGACCATGAATTATAAAGGGCTCACCCGTCGAACAAACAGAGGTACTAAGGTAACAACCAGTTCCTGGAAAAAGGCAGTTGTTGAACTTAAAAAGGGAGAATCAATTGAGCTATTTACTCAAGAAAAAAAAGCTCCCGTAAAGGCAGAGAAGTCAGCTAAAGGCAAAAAACAAACTAAATAACACATTATGAATAATCTATTTGAAATATTACCGAAGAAAAGTGGTCGATCTCATGGAAAGATTACTGTTCGACACCAAGGTGGACGTCATAAGCGATTCCTTAGAATTATCGACACGAAACGTGATAAACGTGATATTTGGGCTCGAGTTGAGTCTATTGAATATGATCCAAACCGAACTGCGGATGTTGCACTTCTGGTTTACTCCGACGGCGAAAAAAGGTATACTTTAGCGCCTCATGGTTTAGTGATTGGAGCAAAGATAATTGCGTCGGAAGTGGCTCCGATTACACCAGGAAATGCGCTTCCACTTGGAAAGATTCCTGTCGGAACACCAATTCACAATATTGAAATTCGACTTGGTCGCGGTGGACAATTGGTAAAAAGTGCAGGCAATGCCGCAACCCTGCAAGGACGTGAAGATGATTATGTCTTAGTTAAGCTCCCATCGGGAGAAATTAAGCGGTTCAATCCTCTTTGTTGGGCTACTGTTGGGCAAGTAGGAAACGCCGGACACAGACATGAACGGCTTGGGAAAGCAGGCAGAATGCGACATCTTGGGGTTCGTCCACGTGTTCGAGGGGTTGTTATGCATCCAGGGGCTCATCCCCATGGAGGTGGAGAAGGTAGATCAAGTGTTGGGCTAAAGTATCCAAAAACTTATACTGGAAAGAAAGCTGTTGGAAAGACTCGACGACACAAGAAGTATTCAACTGGAATGATTGTTCAAAAGAGAAAACCAGGGAAACATAGTCACTATTAAAAAATATGTCACGATCAACTAAAAAAGGACCATACGTCGACCCACGCCTTGTAAAAAAGGTTGAGGCTGGTATGGGTGTAAAAGGAAAGGCCATTAAAACATGGTCTCGGGACTCCCAAATTGCACCTCTTTTTGTAGGAAAGTATTTTCAAATTCACAATGGCCGCATTTTTATTGAAGTATTTATCACCGAAGATATGGTTGGGCATCGATTGGGAGAATTTTCTCCAACGAGAACCTTTAGAGGACATGGACAAGTGGTGAAGAGAACAAGTGACAAGACCTAATCTTATGAATACCTATACAGCCACTCAAAAGTTTGTTCGAATGACGCCTCGGAAGCTCAGGCTTATTGCTGACAGTATCCGAAAGCTCACTCCTGCACAGGCTATTGAAGTGTTGCCGTATTCGCCACGATTTGCCGCAGACCCAGTCTTGAAAGTAGTAAAGACTGCCGTTGCAAATGCTAGACAAGGTGGAGCTGATGAATCAAAGCTTATTTTTTCTGAAGTTATGATTTCTGAAGGACCGGCTTTAAAGCGCGGATATCAAGTTTCAAGAGGTCAGTGGCATCCTTTTAAAAAGAAAATGGCTCATATTCGAGTTGTTGTTACCGAAAAAGTAGAGAAACCAACTAAATCGGTTGAAAAAGTAGAAGAAGTTAAGAAAGAAGAAGTAAAAAAAGCAGCACCTAAAAAAGCTGTGAAGAAACAAATTAAAAAATAATATATGGGACAAAAAATCAATCCAATTGGCTTTAGAACCGGATCATTTCTTCCATGGAGATCACGATGGTTCGCGGACAAAAAGCAATTTAGTGAATATTTGGTAGAAGACGCAAAAATTAGAAAAGCTCTGATGGAGCGCCTTGCAAGTGCAGGAATTACAACTGTCGAAATTGAGCGACTCACCAAAAGTATGGTTGTTATTTTGAATGTCTCTCGTCCTGGAGTTGTTATTGGCCGTGGAGGAGCAGGCATTGAAGACGTTAAGAAATTTGTAATGGGAATTATTAAAGAAGTTCGTGGAAAAGTTCCTGCAAACTTAAAAATTGATTTCCAAGTGAGAGAGGTTAAGAATCCAGACCTTTCAGCACAACTTACGGTAATGCGAATTATTCAAGATCTTGAGCGACGTATGCCACACAGACGAGTTGTCACAAAAGCTATGGAGCGCGCAATGAACTCAGGAGCAGTTGGAATTAAAGTTGTTTTGTCAGGGCGTATTGGTGGAGCAGACATTTCTCGCGTTGAGAAGTTTCATG
>JAKAKU010000116.1 GCA_021824385.1 bacterium
TCATGAAATTCGTTTCTACCCATTTATTCCAAAAATTAACCTAAGGAAAAGAACACTTTCTGAAACTGCCAGGAGAGCGAATTACAAAATGTTTAATTATTTTGGTATAGATAAACTTCCATACTTTGTTCTATACAAAAGTTCAGAAAGCTAAATGACCCATCTTCACATTCTCATCCTTGAAGACCATTTGGAGGCAGTTTCTAAAATTCTTCATTTACTTGGTGAACTAGAAGAAACACACAAAGTAAGTTTTGCGGCGACCGTTCTCCCTGACTACATTCAAACTGAAGAGTTTATTAATAAAAACCCTCATATTAAATTTGATATCGTGCTTTTGGATCGTGATTGTTTTTTGGGCGGGTCATTTCATATTTTAAACCTCGACCTGTTTAATAAGAAAAACGTTATTGCCATTTCTTCTATTCCTGAATACAACTGGCAGGCCGAGAAGCGGGGAGTGAAGCACACGGTGTGGAAAGACTACAAAAATTTAGATGGATTTGTTGAAAAGCTAAAACAAGAACTTACTAATTTAATACCACAATTGCAAGGTTAAGAAGGGTTGCAAAGCTTACCCAGGCTAAATAAGGGTAGAGCAGATATGAGCTTAAGGTTGAAATTTTTTTGAATTCTTGAATTGTTCGAAAAATAAAATACCACAACAGAAGAATGCCCACAAACCCAGCTGCAGGGTTTTTAAGTCCAAAAAATAAGACTGACCAGAGGGTATTTAATAGTAGTTGCGCAAAAAACACCTTGTATGCAATTTTTTTATTTATTTTGGTTCGTTTATTCCAAATAAGATACAGGGAAACTCCCATCAAGAAATACAATAGGGTCCACACAGGGCCAAAAAGCCAATTGGGTGGGCTGAAAAACGGTTTGTTTAAGGTGATGTACCAACTGTTTATTGCAGAAATAGTGAAGAGTGACCCGACAATTCCAGCCCCCTCGCAGGCCACTATTGCAGTCACGAGCTGTGCGACTTTTGTAAATGCTCTCATACATACACTATACCTTTTTCCGAGGAGAAAAGAAGTTTTATGACCCTTTCATTTTTCCATCGTAGCGGTGGGCGGTAAATTGAGACACGTGGGATTTTTCGCGGCCTTTGCCTTGGGTTAATCTTCGAAAGAGTTCTGCTTTTGAAATGCGAGGCTCCTCTTCTTGTTGTGCTTGTATGGCCTGTGTTACTTCTTCTGGAGAGTCGTCGAAAAAGCGTTTTAGGTGGTTGGTGAAATTCTCACCATGCATGCTTTGTTCGCCTCCTCGTTCCTTCATTTTGAATTATTGTACTCCATTGCTTAAAAAAAATTGAGATTGTAATTTTATGCGTTTGGTATACAATTCTTGTATGAATCGTAATATTGGTATTGCAATCGCCGTGGTAGTTCTTCTTGGACTCGGCGGATTTTTATTCTTAAAGAAATCTCCAGCTACTCCAACCGATGACAGTAAAATGACTCAAACTACGGGTGGCAGTACCACTTCAGAAAAGTCACTCAAAGAGTTGTTTACTTCAGGAGCTTCTCAACAATGTACATTCAATAACCCCGATTCAAAAGAGAGTATGGGGACGGTATATGTGTCTGGCGGAAAAGTTCGTGGTGACTTTACCGTATCAGTACAAGGAAAAGACATGACTACTCATATGATTGGTGATGGCACCAATTCATACATCTGGACCGATGGACAAACAACGGGGATAAAAATGGCCTTTGATCCAGCTACCGAAGTACAAAATTCTAATACACCGACCCAATCAAACGGTGTCGACGTCAATGCAAAAATGAATTATAACTGTGAAAGTTGGACTGCAGACCAAAGTAAATTTGAAGTACCCACAACAGTAACTTTTACCGGCATCAATGTTCCGAAAACGGGAACGGTGGTAAAGGGGAGTACTGAGAGTGATATGAAGATTCAACAATGTGCCGCGTGTGACAATATTCCACCTTCAGGACGCGAAGAATGTAAAAAAGCTCTCGGCTGCTAAAAATCCGATAGCTGCTCTTATTATTCTTTTTAATTAATCAGGCATTAAAAGAACTGAAGTGAAGAAGTTATCCAAGAGGTTGGAAATATATGGATAACTAAATCTTACTAACTGCCAACAGCGTGATCGGGACGAACCAGATTGCCACTGTGGCCTTCAACGTCGACGTGATATTCCCAGTTTCCCCAAACTGCCCATGCAGGGTTGCCGGTGTAACGCGGATCGTTTGAGCTTACAATAAGGTAATGGTAGTGATTGTTGTCGTCAAAGCCATGACACTTGATGTTGTTAATGATCCAGCCGTCATTCATGTAGGGATCATTGCCAAAATCGGCCCGGTAATTGACTTCATAATCACATTGGGTCAGCGTACTTTGGTCGAGCGCGGCAATTGAGCCAACAGTTCCTTGAATACGACCGTCACCAAGATCCCAATACCACTGGCCATTGTTGTCATAGGCATACACCGAAGTGTAATGACCATTCACATACACACCTGCATCGGGGTAGCCGTTGTTGTCGGCATCACTCTTGATGCACTGGCCGGGAACGACTGTTCCGGGGCAGTTGGGCTTGGCTTCAATTACTGAAATGCTCATAGCCAAAAGTGCCATGAAAAGCAAAGTCACACCATACTTCAAACTGCGCATGTTCCACTTCCTTCTTTTTTCAGTCTATCCAACCTCTTGGATGTAACGACCCGCAGTATAGTCTTTAATAGGTGTAAAGACAATTAATGAACAGCTAGTGGTAAATTCATAGTAAACGTAGTTCCTTTTCCTATTTTACTGCTGACGTTTATTGTACCTCCATGCGAAACCACAATTTGTTTTGTAATAAAGAGTCCTACCCCCAGACCCTTAATGGAAGTGTCTCCATTTGCACGTTGAAACGGTTCAAAAATACGGTTCATCATGTCTTCTGGTATACCCATACCTGAATCGGATATGATAAAAATTGCAGAACTATCTTTTAATTCTGTTTCAATCGTAATGTGTTTTCCTTTGGCGTACTTAAGCGCATTCATAAGTAAATTGGTAAGTGCTTGTTCAATACGCACCGGGTCCCAGTTACCAATAATTTCACGCTTCTGTGTGGGGACAATAATAGTGCATCCGGATATTTTTATTTCCTCGCTGTATTTATTTAACAATGAGTCAACGAGTGTCGTTAAATTGACTTTTTCCTTGGTAAGCGTAAGTCGTCCGGTACTTGCTATTGAAACGTTCAACAAATCTTTAATAAGGTTTGAAAGACTCAGGCTTTGTTTTTCTGCAATCTGCAGCGAGTCAAGTAAATCTCTTCCGGAGAAGTCAGAAAGCGATTGCGTGGAAATTTTTCTCAGGGTTGCCTGAAGTTGCAAAAGCACCGTTGTAAGCGGAGTTTTAAGTTCATGACTGGCGATTGACAAAAATTCATCGCGATCACGAACTGCTTTTTCGGCCATAGTCCGTGCTTCACGCTCTTTTTTCAGAAGTTCTGATTGTTGTATATCTGCAGTTTTTTGGAAGGTGATGTCTTGCCAACTGCCAACTATTGCTGAAACGTCGGGGTGGGTAAGTAAATTGATGGCATCGTTTCGCACCCAGATATATCCATCTCCAAATTTTTTGATTCTTAGTTCAATTGTTTTACGCTCATTAGGATGTGAAATGACACTGGTGAGAAAGCTCTTAAATTGTGGTCTGTCTTCAGGATGAATAAATTCTTCCATGCTGGCACCGACTAAATTTTTTTTCTTAACTCCGAGAAGTTCTTTTATCGAATCGCTCGCAAACATAACCTGGCCTTTGTTATTTTTTATTACCATTGGCTGCAAACTCACGTTTACCAGAGATCTAAAATGTTTTTCGCGAACCATAGTGATTTGCATTCGTTGTTTTTTGAGGCCTCGTACGAAGAAGTAAAATGCTGCCAAAAAAATAAACCCAAATGCAAGCATAAAATTGCCGGTGAGGCTTTCCATAAGTACTCCAACTGCAACGGCAAATACGGCGGTTGTAAAATCGAAGAGCTCAACAACGGTTACTAACTCGAGAAGAAGTATGCTCAGAAAAAAGAAAAGATAGGGAAGTGGTGCTTGTTTTTGTAAGAAAAAAAGACTTGTGGTAAACACCACAATCGTTCCGTAAACTAAAGCCGTTTTAAACCTTTTGTAGCTCGGGTATATATTAGTCTGCATCGATGAGATATCCAAACCCACGTTTGTTCTTAATCAGTTCTTGCTCGTTTTCACCATCTATTTTTTTACGAAGGTAGCCGATGTATATATCAACAACTCGGCTTTCAACGTTCGTTGAATATCCCCAGACATGATTTAAAATTACATCTCGGGAAAGCACTCGGCCAGCATTTTCCATTAAAAACTCAAGGAGGGCAAATTCTGTTTTTGTTAAAATAATTTCCCGATTCTGGCGTTTGGCAACCATTTTCGTTCGGTCAAGAGAAAGGTCGCCTAATTTGAGGAGTTCGTTTTGGTCACTACTTTTCTTGAGTCGAGCGTTTATTCGAGCCAACAATTCTTCAATAGCAAACGGTTTTGCCAAATAATCATCTGCCCCCAAATTAAGCCCTTGGGCGATTTCCTGGGGCTTGGATTTTGCGGTGAGGATAATGACAGGAATTTCTGGGTAATCTTCTCGTACAACTTTTAATATACTTTCGCCTTGTATATCGGGAAGACCCAAATCAAGAAGCACCATGTCGGGTGAAATAGTCTCAATCTTTCTGAGTGCATCTGCCCCCGTAGAGACTCGCTCCGTCAAAAACCCTTCTCCTTGGAGTAAATCTGCAATTATTTTTTGTAGAGCTAAGTCATCTTCTACGATAAGTAATTTTGCTGCCATGCTGTATTATCTCACGTCCAATCGTGTGAGTCTTGTTTCTTGGCTTTTTTATTACACAATTTTGTACTATTTCTTACATTTAGTGCTTTGGAACAGTACAAAACTCCGTGGTAGTAGAACTGGCATAGAGTCGCTCAACCTCACCACAATGGAGTCGGTCCACCATCATAAAAGAAATGTGTTGTTCATTCAAAAGAACATAGCTTGAATAAAATTGTTGTGCTCGTACTTGATAGGTATTACCAG
>JAKAKU010000118.1 GCA_021824385.1 bacterium
TGAAAGAGATATCTCGCACGAGTAACAGTGCACACTTTGAATATAATTCAGCAATCGCAGATGAACTGAGTGTTCCCATCACGTTTTATCCGGGATGGAGTGGTATGGTAAATGGCAAAAGTGTTACCTTAACTCCAGATACTGTAGGTCTAATTTCTCTTCCTGTTGTCTCAGGGAATAACGTCGTTGAATTACAGCTTGAAAGTACCCTTATACAGAAGTTGGGTAATAGTATTTCATCGATTACACTACTAATAGTGTTATTGTTTAGCGGTTATGTAGTGCACAAACAAAAAAAATGAAAAAACTACCGATTTTATTTATAGTAATTATCTTATTGGGAGCTTTTTTGCGCCTTTGGAATGTGAGTAGTATGCCGCCTGCGCTTAATTGGGATGAAATATCTCATGGGTATAATGCCTATTCACTACTAAAAACGGGGAGCGATGAATGGGGAGTTCATTTTCCACTCGCCAATTTTAGAGCATATGGCGACTATCCACTTACCCTCAATTTATATCTCACCGTTCCCTTTGTCTGGGCCTTTGGTTTAACAAGTTTTGCGATACGTTTTCCCCATGCTCTTTTGGGGATTGGAACAGTGATCCTCTCGTATTTTTTGGCGCTAGGAGTGAGCAAAAAAAAATCAGTGGCATTCGTAGTAATGTTTTTGGTGAGTATTGATCCATGGTTTTTTTTCACCTCCCGGTTTGTCCTGCAGAGTAATCTCTCGGTATTTTTATTAACGGGGGCAATGGCCGCGTTTTTCAATCGAAAAGAGCATCGTTTTCTGCTTCCTGTAAGTATATTCTTACTCGGCCTTACGCTTTTTGCCTATCATACGACTCGAATTTTTACTCCACTTCTTTTGTCCGCAATGGTAGTTGTGTATAAAAAGCAAATCATAACGAAATGGACAGTTGTTATTGCAATCTTGTTTTTCTTACCATTACCATTAATTTTGTTAAACCCTGATGCGCGTGCACGAGCTACAGATGTATTCCTGCTCAACGAAGGTTCCATTTCCTATTTGGAAACAATGAGAAATCAAACAGCACTTCCCAGCGTTGTTTCTAAATTTCTCTATAATCGTCCAGTTTATTTAATTGAACAGTCGGCCATACACTACGCAGATTACTTCACACCAAATTTTCTATTTCTGAAAGGAGGAACACAATATCAGTTTAGTATTCCTGATTTTGGGGTAATGAACCTCATTAGTCTTCCATTTTTTTATGTCGGTATGTTTTTTGTGGCAAACAAAGCACTGAGAAAGAGAGATAAAACATATCAACTTATTTTGTTGTGGCTTTTACTCGCACCCATTCCTGCAAGTATTACGACAGAACGTTTTGCGGTTCTGAGATCGACAACATTGCTACCTCTTCCAGAACTCCTTTCTGCACTTGGATTATCGACCGTTTTTGGCGTACTCTCAAAAAGAAACAAGAAATATTCCTTACTTTTCTTTTCATTATTCAGTGTAAGCGCTTTGTTGTTTTTACTCTTTTATATTTTTTCGTATACAAAAATTTATCGGACAAACTACTCGTGGACATGGCAATTTGGATACAAGGAGGCAGTTACCTATATGAGCGATCATTATTCAGAATATGACCGGATTATTGTGACTAAAAAATATGGAGAACCACATGAATTTGTATTGTTCTATAATTCATGGAGCCCTGCAGCGTATAAGTCCGATGATCGGCTGGTTCGATATACACAGTCCAATTGGTGGTGGGTAGACTCGTTTGATAAGTATATATTTGTAAACGATTGGCAAATTCCCAAAGAAGGAAAAATTTTTGTAACTGAAAAGGGAGTAAAAATAGATTGCGCAGCGATGAAGTGTTTATTGGTAACGAGCCCAGGAAATGCTCCACGATCGTGGAAACACCTCAACTCAATTTACTTTTTAGATGGAAACACAGCATTTGAAATATATGACAACAAATAAATTTACAAAGGAAACAATTGTGCTTGTTTTGGTTATTATCGTTGCCGCGTTTGTTCGTATCGTGTCACTTTCTTCAGTTCCTCCTCATTTAACTCCAGACGAAGCATCTCTTGGCTATAACGCATATTCGATTCTAAAAACAGGCAGAGACGAACATGGCGCGCTATTTCCTATTATTTTTAAGTCATTTGGAGATAACAAGCCTGGGCTCTATGTGTATATCACGCTACCGTTTGTAGCACTTTTTGGTTTAAATGAATTTTCAACACGAATTGCGAGCGCACTATTCGGAGTACTTGCCGTTTTTGTTTTATACAAAATTGGTAAGTATCTTTTCTCCCAAGAAAATAAAGCTCTCCCCCTTGTTTCCGCAGTATTATTAGCACTCTCCCCCTGGCATATTATGCTCAGTCGGGGAGCATGGGAAGTAAATGTCGCTCTTACGCTTACGCTTATTGGTATATATTTCTTCTTAAGAGGACTTACGACTCACAAATATTTGTATATATCGTCATGCTTTTTTGCACTGACGTTACTTGCTTACCAAGGCGCCAAACTTTCGAGTGCTATTGTAGTAATATTGCTTCTCATTTCTTTTTACAAAAAGATTAAAAAAGTTCCTCTCAAAACATGGATTATTTCTGTAGTAACAGGGATTATTATTTCGTTTCCAATCATTATCTCGTTGTTTACTGGACAAGCTAGCCGGCTTTCTGTGTTTAGTGTGTTCTCCGCACCTCGACCGGCCGAATTTCTCACAAACTTCTTAAACGAGGGCAATGAGCAGAAGGGTACAATTCAATATTATACATTTCACTCAGAAGGATTTAATTTCTTGAGAGGGATAATGGGAAGATGGTTTAATCATTTTTCGGGACGATTTTTATTTTTTGAAGGTGATTGGCAGAATCCTCGTCATTCCGCGCCGTATGTTGGGATGTTAAACATTCTTGATTTGCCACTTCTATTGTTTGGTATCTATGGACTGATAAAAGCAAAAAATCGGGAAGTGTCCGTGTTTATCTTTCTCTGGCTTATTCTAGCTTGTCTTCCGGCAATCCTATCACGCGACCAAGTTCACGCAGTTCGAAGTTTTAACATGGTTATTCCACTATTACTTGTCTCTACCTACGGTGTTTCTAAACTCATTGAAATTGTTTCTCTTAAAAAAGTTTTTTGGATGGGGGGCATTACCCTGTATCTGGTTGGATTTTTATACTTTCTCGATGCGTATTTTGTGCATTTGCCAAAGCTCAATTCTCAATATTGGGAATATGGGTTTAAGCAAGCGGTAGAGGATGTTTTACCTATTCAAAAAAATTACAAAACAATTATTTTTCAACAAAGTTATTCTCAGCCATATATATACTTTTTGTTTTACGGAAAATACGATCCAGCGACATTTCAGGGATATATCGCAAATCATTTTATCGAAAGTAAGTTCGGTGATGTGGGTCAAGTAGACTCCCTCGACAACATTCAGTTTAAAGGAATCGATTGGCAGATTTTAAGAGGTGCGAAGGGTACTCTGGTTGTAGGTGACAGCGAACGCATTCCTGAAGGAGATTCCAAAGAAGGCACGGAATTTCACGTAATATCTGATATCCGGTATTTAAATAATAAGGCTACTGCTCTTAGAATAATTGAAATAAAATAACCTATGAATTTTTTTACTAAAAACAAAATGTATATTCTCCTTTTTGTGATTATCTGTATTGCGGCCTTTTTACGGCTTTATAGACTTAATGAAATACCTGCACTAAATGCCGACGAAGCTTCACTTGGATACAACGCATATTCACTTATCAAAACTGGTAAAGATGAGCACGGAAACGCCTGGCCACTGTATTTTCAATCTTTCAATGATTATAAACCAGGGCTAACGGTATATCTTATTCTCCCTATGGTGTACTTTTTTGGACTTACCGAGTGGAGTGTTCGCTTTTTGCCGGCACTTATTGGAGTACTCACTATACCTGCGCTTTATTTTTTAGCAAAAGAGTTGGTGAAGGGATACAAAAGTACATATGTAGCTCACTACATGCCACTTGTGGCAGCGCTCGTACTGGCAGTTTCCCCATGGCACATTCATTTTAGTCGAGGCGCTTGGGAAGTGAATATTGCGACGTTCTTTATGGTGATGGGTTCACTCCTGTTCTTAAGAATTCGTGAGCATCCACGGTCACTTATTGGATCGATATTCTTTTTTGTATTAGCACTTTATACCTATCATGCGGCACGCATCGTTGCTCCACTTCTCGGATTTTCACTTTCGTTTTTTTATTATAAAGACCTGATACGAGCAAAACGAAATACATTTTTTGCAATAATAGTGGGCTTTGCACTGTGTATTCCCTTGGTTCTTTCGCTGAAGGGCCCGGCAGGATTGGCACGAGCAGGAGGAGTGGCGATTTGGTCTGATTCAGGCCCAGAGAACCGTGTAAATGAATTGCGTGGAGATTACGCAAATATGAACGGTATCATTCCGAAAATACTGCACAATAAACCAGTGGCCTATACCCTTGCGGTCCTCGAAAATTGGTCAAAACATTATTGGGGAGAGTTTCTGTTTTTGTCTGGCGATGATATTCAGCGGAATAAAGTTCCTGAGACCGGCCAGATGCATTTAATTGAACTCGCTTTTGTTACATTTGGAATGTTTAAAATATTGCAAAAGTTCAACAAAAAATGGGGCTTCGTACTGTTTTGGCTGCTTATTGCGCCAATTCCCGCAGCAATAACGTTTCAGTCTCCACATGCCTTGCGCGCAGAGAGTATGGTTATTCCACTTTCACTCATCGCAGCGTTTGGTTTAGTAGCTCTTTTAGAACTTCTCTCTTCAGTAACGTTTTTAAAGAAAGTAGCAACTCTTTTAACTATCGTCATCTTTACTTTTTACACGATAAGTATTTTTCGATACGTACATTTGTATTATGTCCATATGACAAAAGAGTATCCGTTTTCTTCACAATATGGTGTTAAAGAGCTCGTAAGTGTAATTGGACCAATTCACAACAACTACGCACACGTTATCATTACTGAT
>JAKAKU010000008.1 GCA_021824385.1 bacterium
ATGAATTTTTTTCATGATGTCAGTCTCTGTCTGACTCGGAGTAAACCAAACCATGTAACTCTCCTCCTCACTATTTTGTGAATTATAGATTGTCTTATAGTTTAAATCAACTGTGCAATAACTCAATAAGCTTATATGCAACCACAGCACCGCTGCCCCATACGTTAAATGATTTATTGACTCCAAGCATGGGAAGTTCGACGATTTGGTCGACGATATCAAGTACTTCTTTTTTGACTCCAAAACTTTCATGACCGAGCACAATTGCCACCGGAAACTGGTGAGCCATATGAGAAAGAGTGACAGATCGTGTGTCTTGCTCAACCGCAATAGTAAAAACTCCTTCTTTTTTTAATTTGGTAACGACTTCAAGCGCAGTGTCGCATTTTTCCCATGGGGTCCAGTTCTCTGTGCCTACTGCGGCTTTGTGAATTCGAGATGATGGAGGAAATTCCATTTTTCCACATAAAAACACTTTTGTGGCGGCTATGGCATCGGCGAGTCTAAACAGTGAGCCGATGTTATAAGTATCGAGTACTTCATCAAGCACAATATAAATAGGCTGACGTTGTATATGCGCGAGTTCCTCATTTGTAGGCTCAGAGTCGCGCAAATCTTTTGATCCAAGTTTCATATAGGCTATTGTACCGAATTTTTGTATAATTCGAAAATCAGAGAGGTTGAGTGCAAGGAGTTAATGGTAATGGCGAAGTTGAAGATCGTGCGTACCCCTCCGGGCTTTGCGCCAGAGTATATTCGCAGAGCTTGGGTGGGAATAGTCATACGACTCCCTTCAGTGGAGGAGTTGAAGCAGGACCCACCAACGAACGTGGGTATTGGAAACCAAAACAGCGGCGGCTACGATGTGTTACGCACCGACGCGATTGAAGCACTCAAAGCGGCCAAAAAATTTGAAGTGGCAGAGTATTGGCAAGGGTTTGTAATTGGGAAGTTCTTGCGCTTCAAGAGAGATGTATGTGAGATTGTTGAATAATGCCATTTGAGTACCACCGACAACGAGTTCGGTGGTTTTTTTGATTTTTAAAATTGTGGTATAGTGAATACAAATGAAAGATGCAATGGTGACCGAGCCAATTTTAAATCCGATTATGAAACCGATTCCACAAACACAGAAGGCAAAATTGTTTCCTGTTGTGGCTACGGTTGTGGTGCTCTTTTTGGGAATAGGAACTGGATATGTATTTGCAAAGAAAAGTACTGTCACCACAACTTCGAGCCAATCTGGAGTGCAAACCACTAACTCAGTGGCTACTTCAACTGAGGCGGGAATAAATGACACCACCGCATTTCCTGACACCGCACAGGGAACATTGGTTGAGGGTGGAATATCTGGAGAAGGCACTCACCATCTTGATCGCGGTATGGGCCCCGCAAAAGACGTATATTTGACTTCAACCGTTATTAATTTACAAAACTTTGTTGGAAAGAAGGTTGAAGTTCAAGGTCAGACCATCTCCGGTAAAAAGGCAGGCTGGCTTATGGACGTTGGAAAAGTAAAGGTTATTGAATAACAAAAAAAGCCCGCACTATGCTTGAATTTAAAAACGTTACAAAACGTTTCGGACAAATTACTGCACTCACTGATGTTTCTTTTCAAATAGAAGACGGTGAATTTGTGCTTATTATTGGCCCGTCGGGTGCCGGAAAAACAAGTATTTTGCGTTTGGTTATGCATGAGTTTGCACCAACGGAAGGAGAAATTTATTTGGATGATATTGCGATTCACAATTTAAAACGCGGACAAGTACCAATGCTTCGCCAACAAGTTGGGGCAGTTTTTCAGGACTTCAAGCTTTTGCCCACGCATACCATTTTTGAAAATATCTCACTTGCCCTCGCTGTTAAGGGTGTGCCGCAAAGTGAATGGAACGACCGAGTAACTCATGTAGCTGACCTTGTGGGTATTGGCGACCGACTCGATTTGTTTCCCTCACAGCTTTCGGGTGGAGAACTTCAGCGCGCATCAATTGCGCGAGCACTGGTCATTAACCCTAAAATTATTTTTGCAGATGAACCTACGGGAAACTTAGATTGGGAAACTGCGGATGGGATTATGAAACTCTTGACGAAGATTAATGAAGAAGGAAAAACGGTAATTGTGACAACTCACAATAGAGATATTATTAAAGAACACAAAGGCCGTGTTTTGGAAGTCAAAAATGGACAATTGGTAAAAGACAGTACAAAAAAACATCATGAAAAGACCGCTTAAAACAGGACTCACGTATGTTCGCCGTGCCCCCTATCAGGCAATTTCTGTAGTGCTTGTGATGGCTGTAACATTTTTTGTAGCAACAATGATTGGGCTCCTGGTGTATGGATCGACGAAGCTCCTCGTGTACTTCGAGACACGTCCTCAGATTATTGCTTTTTTGAAGGCAGATGCAACCGAAACACAAATAGGCGCGCTTCAAGATACCTACAAGACCGATAACCGTGTACGCGAACTTAAATTGGTAAGTAAAGAAGATGCTTTTAATTTATATAAAAACGCGACCTCAAATAATCCACTGCTTGGAGAACTCGTCAGCCCGAGTATTTTCCCGGCATCGCTTGAACTTTCCGTAAGCGATTTGTCATATGCTGATACGATTGTTTCAGAATTAAAAACAAAGGATGGAGTAGATAGCGTGGGCTTTACGGCCTCAGTAGGGGGGCAAGACCAACTTTCTGCTGTTATCAATCGATTAAAAGACATAACGAAGTCTGTTCGCATTGCAGGGGTTGGTGCCGTTGCGGTGCTCCTGGTTACTTCGTTTTTGGTTCTTCTGGTAGTTATGAGCATGCGCATCTCGATGCGTAAAAATGAAATTGAAAGTTTGCGAATGCTGGGTGCAACAGGGGCATTTATTAGAAATCCAATTTTGGTGGAAGCCACCATTTATGCAATTCTTGGGGTGCTCTCAGGGTGGTTTGCGGCTTCTTTAGTTATTATGTACACCTCACCAAAGCTATTAAGTTATTTTGGCACTATTGAAGTGCTCCCTCATTCACTCCAAGGCCTTTTGACTATTTTGGGAGTTATTCTTGGCGTCGAGCTTATTATTGGTATTATTATTGCCTTCTTTGGCGCGGTTGCCGCCGTTTCTCGTAGTCTTCGGATGATACAATAAAGATTATGCGAGTGCGCTCCCTACTGCTCATTTTTTTGTTTGTGTTTTCAGCTCTCGTAACAACGGCGGGGGTCTATAGAATTGCTAAAGCTGATGAGGCTTCAGAACTGGCGAGTAAAATAGCAGAGTACGAAGCACAAATAAAATCCCTCCAATCTAAGGCGTCAACCCTTTCAAATCAAATTTCGCAGTTTAACGTACAAATTCAGTTGACCGAACTTAAGATACAGCAAACTGAAGACCAGATTGCGCTTCTTACCGGCCGTATTGGAACACTTAACGATTCTGTTTCGAGTCTCACGAGCGCCTTTGATGCACGCGTTATTGAAACATACAAACTTTCTCGTATCGGAGGGGATGCCGTCTTGATTGCAAGTTCGACTAACTTGCGAGATGCACTCACTCGATACCAATATTTGGTTCGTCTGCAGGCCGCAGACCAAACACTCCTTTCGCGTCTCAAAAAAGCCAACGATGGCTATGTAAGTCAAAAAACACAACTGACCCTTCTAAGCCAACAGCTTGATAAATCTCAAAAAGAATTGAACAACCAAAAGCAATCAAAGGCAAATCTTCTGGTACTCACCAATAATGATGAGAAAAAATACCAAAGTCTGCTTGCTCAGGCAAAAGCCCAACTCGCCTCGCTTGCTGCATTTGCCAAGAGTCGTGGAGTAACTGTGCTTCCTCCCCAAAGTAGCCCCGATGGGTGGTTCTTTTCCCAACGTGATCAACGCTGGGCATTAAATTGTATAGGCAGTAGTTGTGGCACTGGAAATCAGGAAAACATACTTGATGTGGGATGCCTCATTAGTAGCGTGGCCATGATAAAAAAGAAATATGGGGAAGATGTAACACCACTCACGATTGCCAATAATTCGGGAAATTTTTATTCAAATACGGCTTATATGAACTTCCCCTGGCCAGCTCCTTCTGGGTACACCTACACCCGTGGGTCGTTTAACCAAGGAACTCTCGACTCTGAACTTTCTGCCGGCCGGCCCGTTATAGTCCACCTTCAAATCAACTCACGAGATGGTCATTTTGTGGTGATTAAAAGTGGAAGTGGTGGTAACTATGTAATGCACGATCCAATTGAAGGCTATGACAAAAATTTTTCAAATTTCTATCGAACTTCGCAAATTAGTGATATGAGTGTTTTGAAAAAAATCTAAATAGCTTTCTTAAAAGCATGATGAGGGTTGTGTTGTTTTTCGCATTAACTGCAGTAGTGAGCCTGTTCTGTGCCTCCAATATCTTTGCCGTTTCACTCTCTCTCGATTCTATTCCCTCAAAAATAACTACTTCAGAATTTGAAATAGCAGTAAGTATTACCGGTGCAAAACCGGCAACCAATTACTTAAAACTCCTTATGTATAAAGAGGGAACACACGAATATGTGACAAAAACCTGGAATGGACATGATTGGTATATGGGATCAAATGGAAAAGAATATGCACCAGTTACTATTTCAGGGAAAACAGTTTCTGCACCATTAAAAGCACAAATTGTGCCACAAATTGAAAATGGAGAATATATTCTTTCAGTGAGGCGTTTTACGGCTTCGGGAAATGAAGCAAGTGATTCGGTAACACCAGCCACCGTGTTGGTTGATCTTCCTACTGCTTCTCCAACACATACCCCGGAGCCGAAAACGCTTACACCACTCCCAATAGATACGCCGGAGCCAACGGTATTGGCACCATCGCCCGAGTCGAAGACGGTGGTGGCGAGGTCGGTGACGGCGAGGTCGGCC
>JAKAKU010000068.1 GCA_021824385.1 bacterium
CTGGTTGCTGATCAAAGGCACTTATCGTTTGGCCACGCCGATACCAGTCGGTGTGCCCGATGGGGAAATAAAAATCGTCTCGAAATGTTTCGTCTGTTAAAAACTCCAATGATGCTTTCCCTGCATTCAAAAATTCTTCATTTTTAAGTACATTGCCGGCAATAAGCAAACTTTCGGGCAAAATAGCATTATTGTATGCCAGGTATGAATCAAACCAATGCCATGTCTCAGTTTTATTTCTGGTGAGTGCTTCACTCAGTTCTGTTGCATAATTCTTAATTGTTTTTTTCAAAGCTTGTTTCTTGAAAATATGGTGAACATTGGCAAATGCCTTTATGAGAAATGCTTTTGAGCGCTGATGGTCGACTGACAGGAAGTTCGGGAGCGCCAATAGAAACATCTCACGTGCGCGTTTCCTTAGAGAAAACGACATATGTGGATTGATGATTACTTCGCTCAAAGCCCACAGTGCTCGGGCATTTGATTCTTCAATATCTTCAGCTTTGTTTTGATCTGTTTCTTTTTTGTTTCCATAGGCAACATAGTTTACAAATGTGCCGTCGGGGCATTGGCAATGCTCCAAAAATTCAACATAAATATTCGTGAGCTTCAAAACTCTACTTTTAAATCCATGTGACATAAGCCAGCTGCAAAGAACGAGCGCTCGAGCATTGTCGTCGATAGTGTAGCCAAATTCTTTGTTTGGTATATTGCCGTTTGCAAATTGAAACAGTCCAAACCCGTCAGTCATGCGTTTTAAGTGGTTCAGCTTAAGCGGCGGAAGAACAGGCTCAATTGTACGCACAAGCGGACTATAAATAGACAGCAGTTGCATATATTCTTTAGCAACATTTCCCCACAACATGTAGCGAGTTGTGTCATAGGCATATTTATTCATTTCAAGAAGTTTTTGTTTGTGTTCCATGAGAGACAGTACACTTTCGGCGTAAGCATCAGAATCTTTTACGGGCACCAGTTTGCCGTTGTGTTCATTGATGATTTCTCTGGCTTGAGGAAAGCTGGTACTGACAACGGTACGGCCAGTTCCAAGAGCATATGAAAGCGTTCCACTTACCGCCTGATCGGGATTGATGGATGTTGAAATATAAATGTCAGTAGCTTTCAAAAAAAACAACAAATTGGGAACACTAAAATATTGGTCGTAAAACTTCACATGCTTTTTGAGTTTTAATTTGGTGACCAGTTTTAACAGTTCAATTCGATACCGTTCACCTTCTTCGCGTTGCACAACCGGATGGGTTTGCCCGAGTATCAAATACTTTGTACGAGGATGTTTTTTAACGATTTTTGGAAGTGCCTGTAATACATATTCAATTCCTTTTCCTCGACTGAGAAGCCCAAAAGTAGAAAGAACAAATGTGTTATTCAGTTTGAGCTTAGTTTTATATCGTCTACTTTCCGAAAACTGTGTGTCATGAATGCCATGCGGAATAACGGTAATTTTCCCGAGCACTTCCGGATAAATTTCCTCTAATCGCTCCTTTGAAGAATTGGTAAGAACTACCACACCTTTTGCAATTTCAATAATTTCTTTGGTTACTGCATGCATTTTTGGGTTTGGGTTGGGGAGTACCGTATGGAGTGTCACAATAATTGGCTTTGTGCAGGTGCGCATAAAGTGCAAAATATTTTCGCCAAATTTCCCGCCATAAATGCCATATTCGTGTTGTAACATGACTCCAGCAACGAGCGCGTTGTTGTTCAGTTTCCTGGCAAACGCTTCGTGCTCTCGTTTACTGTTTTGGTCGATTTGCCACTCTACCTCAGGTGGATATTCATAGGTGTCGAGAGGTGACAAATTCATGGCACACACCTTGCAAATAGCTCTATCTTCCAATATTCGTTGACTTCCCGTGAGGAGATCTTGGGTAAAAGTCGCAATGCCACATTCCCGAGGGGGATAGGTACCGACAAAGACTATTACCGGCTTTGGACGCGACATGAACCTATATTATAGTCTTAGTTTATGTTTTTACCTATTTTTATGTATGGTTAATGTAAATACGAAAATGTAAATACGAAGATGAACTACAACTTTCCTTTATCCGGGTTTAGTCCTCTAATCTCAGAGTTTTTTATGTGGCCCTCTGAGTCAAACTCATAAATGTGAACTTCTCCAATTCCAATTTCTAAACGGGTAACATCGTCATCAGACAATTTTTGCAAATACTTGGTCAGCGCTCGAAGTGAATTTCCATGTGCCGCAATAAGCACATTTTTACCACTCTTGAGGGAGGGCAATATATGCTCTTCAAAATAGGGAACCGCACGCTCATACACTTGTTTTAAAGTTTCGCCTTCTGGCACGGCATGATCCCAACCACGCCGTATGTTTTGGAATTCTTCTTCCCCAACTTCTTCTTTTACTTGCCATTTGTTTTTGCCGGCGTGAATGCCATAATGCCTTTCGTTTAAAGCTTCATGTTCATGAACTGGAATTTCTTTACCCCCGAGTGACTCTAAAATAATCGAAGCGGTGTCTTTGGCACGTTTAAGTTTTGAAGTGTGTGCGGCATGAATCTCAATATCTCTCAGGTGTTCGGCCATCTTTTTGGCATCCAGTTTACCGTCTTCGTGAAGTGCCACATCGTTCCATCCAGTCCAAAGCCCAAGTTCATTCCACTCCGATTTTCCATGGCGAACGAGTACTAAGTGTCCTGTTTTTTTATTGTGTTTCATAGCTGGGGTGCAAGGAGTAATCCACCTTTGGAAACTTCCATTTCGGTACACATACTTCGGTTAAAGCAACATGGCCTCCGAGTTCCCTTTTTAAGTTTTGAGAAAGCCACCACAATATGTTTTTTTCGCGTATCTTCATTGTTGGTTGAACGAATCCATCGAATCCAATCCCATCGGGCCATTGGGGTAATATCATCCCAGATACTTTTGGCTTTCGGGTCATCTGAGAGCGCTTTTTTAAGATCGGCGGGAAGTGTCGGTTCGGGCCACTCTTGTGAAGGCTCCATGGTAACAGTTACTGTCTTTCCTTCATTTACTTTTGTGGATTTGAGCAGATTATTGTCGACCTTAAACCAATGGCTGCCACGGCCATCTGGTTCAAGAACTGTTTTAAATGGTGTGTTGTTTAATGTTCCTGTTACAAGCACCATGCCACGAGAGGGAAGTTTCATGCTTTCTTCTTTGGGAAGCTGAAGAATAATCCAGTTGTTGATTTTAAATAGTGTGGTTTCAAAGGTAATTGGGCTCATAGCGCTATTTTACCAAAATTATTTCACCACGGCCTTCGGGGTAGTTGTTACCACAGGCGTGGCTGAAGGAGTGGCGGTTAAGACAGGTTCAACGGGTGTTGGGACTGGTGTTGGTGGAAGCGTAGGTTCAGGGGTGGGAACAGGAGTTGGAACAGGGGTGATAACTGGTGTGGGCGAAGTCAATGAAAAAACGGCGTCAGTAAAATTAGGAGATACGGTATTAATAATAATATTCTTTGATGGGCGATAGAGTATTGCCATTGCAGATTTTTCATAAATTAACACCTTGTCTCCCACTTCGGCTTTAACAAAGAATGGCTTATCTTTCAAAAGTGCGAGATCTGATACCGTTTCGACAGTAGGCTTCTCGTCGGTAGGTAAACTAATGAGCTTTCCTACTTGTTCGGTAAGGGTGATTACTTCCATTTGGTCTTTGGGGATTTGACTTAAATCAAAGAGCAGTGGCCGGAAACGCACCAACCAAATTCCGGCATACATACCGGCACAAAAAATAACCAGAAAAAGACCTAATTTCTTCACGAGACCGAAGTTGAATACGTTGTACATGTGTTAGCTATATATACAATCAAGTAAACTATTTCTCAAGGAACAATCTGGCTTGTTCTCACGATATACGTTTATGAATGGGGAAAAACGAGGTATTTTTTAAGGAAGTAAATAAAAAACTTGGGGTCCCTGATGCATCTTCGTTTGAACCACTTTTAGCTCATTTTGAACAGCTGCGGCTTATCTACGAAGCCAAAGAGGAGGAAGACCATGACTAATTCCTCACTGTTTGACGAGACAACCTTCTACTCGCAGTTTACCAGAGATTTACTTTGCTGTAGGAGCGAAGTTGTGATTGAGAGTCCGTTCATCACAACACAAAGAATGAGGACCCTTTCCCCGGTTTTTGAGGAGTTAATCAGAAGAAATGTCGCAGTATATATCTTCACGCGTGACCCAAAAGAACACTCAGAAACCTATGAGATTCAATCTGAAGCAGAAATACGAAGGTTTGAGGAGCTGGGTGTACAGATATTATTGTGCACCGGCAACCATCACCGTAAACTCGCAATTCTTGACCGAAAGATTCTTTGGGAAGGAAGTTTAAACATCCTATCTCAAATAAAAAGCAGGGAAATTATGCGCCGGATTGACAATCAAGAGACAACACAGGAAATGTTTGATTTTTTGCGCCTCGGTCGATTTCTTTAAAACATTTTAAAATCCATGGTACACTTGCTGGTATAAAAGGATAACTATGAGTAAAACACCTACAGAAGAAGATATTCAAACAGTATTAAAAATGCTTCAGGAGACGCAGCCCGAAAAAGCAACCCGTGAAGAGGCAATTAAAACAATAGAAAGCATGAAGTCTGTGGCCAAAATTATTGTTGACAAGGTATCTGAGGACTTAAAGTCAGGGAAGGTAACAGTAAACAAAAAAGGAGAAGTACTCCGAGATGGGGAAGTGATTTTAGAATCATCAAAAACTTCTAAAAAGGCATAATCTCAGAAGACTTAACTTTAAGAGCCTTCACAATCTTTTCAAGAACTTCAAAAGTGAGATTCTCTTCACCTCTTTCAATCCGTGCAAAATAATTGACGTTCATATCGGCTTTGTCCGCTACCTGCTTTTGAGTAAGTTTAGCTTGAAGTCTAATTTTTTTAATATTTTCACCGAGTTTGGTTTGAGAGTTCATAAGTATGCCTTTATCTTGAATTATACAGTTTTCACCATTTTTTTGTTATTTATGTTATAAAATTAAATATGTCAGATATTGAATCTGATGAGTTTTTATACTGATATGTTTAAAATTAAATTCTTTAAATGAAACCAAGTTGAATACAAATAATCAATTAAAAAAGAAGTCAAACTCAAGCATAGGAATACGCATTACAAGCTTGGGAATATACTTGAGGGATTTGTAGCTATTCCATTTGCTCTCACTTCAAAGTGTAAATGTGGACCAGTACTTCTTCCTGTTGAACCGACTAATCCAATAGTGGTATTCAAATCAACAATATCTCCTACTTTAACTAAAATCTTCTTCATATGGGCATAGAGAGTCTGCACACCATCTCCATGGTCTACTATCACAACATTCCCATAACCCGATTTAGAATATTCAGCTTTAACAATAGTGCCTATCATTGCTGGTTTAATGGGATTATCTGAAACGCTTTTTAGATCAAGTGCAGGATGAAACTTAAAATACTTTTGATTCACATACATTGTAGATAAAGGAGACTGAATACTACGCTCAGTTTTAAGTTGAATTGGTGTTTCGCGTTGAGCATTGATGGTATTTATTGGAGTAGCTGCATAAGCAGATGACGGTACTAACTTAGGAAACATAATAGCAATTACAACGAGGTTTACACCGAGGATACGATTTAGTTTTTTATGTTCAAATATATGTCTAAAAAATCGAGAGATTTTGTTTCCATTACGCCAACTTTTCATGTTTTTAAGGCTCGGAATGAAGTTTTCTTTTCCAACAGAACGGACGTGTCGCCGTTTCACCATTTGAAGGTTTAGTCGGTACCTCAGAGGCAGATCTAAAGTGATTTTGTTCATAATCGTCCTGACAATCAGGACATGAAATGGACACTAGTCAGAAGTCAAACAATCTAGGCAGTGCGAGCATTCTATCGTAAAGCTTGCAAAGAGTCAATTCTACCAACTTCGATTGTTTTAAAGGTGAGTAGGGCTAGTTGAAGGTTCGTACTATTTTCTTTACACTACGTAGTAGTATGGATATAAAACAATTAAGCCCACTAGAGCAGGAAGTTATGAATATTGTTTGGAGTCTCAAACAATGCACGATAAGAGATGTTTCAAAGAAATTAAACGGTAAAGATCTAGCATACACTACTGTATCTACAATACTCACCCGCCTATATGAAAAAGGGATGTTAGAAAAATATGAGGAAGGTATCGCTATCGTCTATAAACCCAAATTGAAGAAAAAAGAATACAGCAAGAAACTTGCACAATTATTTATGCAAACATTCTTCACAAACTTTGGTACTGTTGCGGCTTCCTCTTTTGCCGAATCAATAGAAGAACTTCCAAAGGAAAAGAAAGAATATTTATTAAAGCTTCTCAAAGAATATGAGAACGAATAAAGCACAGACAGTGTTTTTAGGAGTCGTTGCACTAAGTGTAATTACACTTCTGGTATCAGTCTTTCAAAAGTACCTACCGTTCTTTCTGCATTCTACGATTTACTATTGTCAGAATGTTATTCGTACACTCTCAACTCAATCACTACCTACTCCTACTAGTAAGTTATTGTTAATAAGTTTTCTCTTAGTTATTGGATTTATGGGATTTCGATTGATTGCCATATTCACTCAATCGCTAAAAGAAAGAAAACAATTTCAACATGCGTCGCCTCCTCATGGAGAACTACAAAGACTGGCACGAGAACTCACTATTGAACGGAATGTTCAAGTGATAAAAAACCATCAGCCGTTAGCCGTATGTTTCGGAGTCTTTCAGCCAAGGATATATATTTCCTCCGGACTTCTGAAACTGGTTAGCAATGAGGAGCTTTATGCTATTCTTCTTCATGAAAAGTATCATTTGGACCATAAAGACAACCTCGTTATGTTTTTAGCAACGGTGGTTCAACATCTCCTACCATTTTTTCCAGTCGTTAATGATTTCATTGAACACTATCGAATACAGCGGGAATTGGAAGCCGACGCAATAGCTACTAACCAGAACACTGAGAGTACTCATCTTATTAGTGCTCTCGAAAAACTAATCAAACATGAGCCACAATATGCGTATGTCGGCGCATCGGGACTTGGGGTTTTTGACACGCTTGAAACACGTATTCGTTATCTTATTTATAAGACAGAGTATCAACCTAAATTTACTATTAAAAATAGCCTAATCAGCCTTGTGTCTCTCTTTATATTCTTAGCGCTATCGTGGGCACCCGTTCAGGCAATTGAATTTCATGACCTTGGAGCGGATGCAATTATGACATGTGTCAGTAACAGCGAGTGTGCAACTTCTTGTAAAGGGAGTATAAATGTATCTCTTCAGATGTCGCCTATACGGACTTCATTTCAAAATTACGTGCCAGCATCTTTTGCCAGCGTTTCCTATTGACATTAAACTCCTCTTCTTCTACAGTTTGTAGTATGTCGTTGAGAAGTATTAATATATTTGAAAGAGTGGCTCCGATTCTTCTAATTGTAGTTATTGGATTAGCCTTCGGCGGTGGTGTACTTTGGCAAAAAGTAAATGCTCTTGAAGGAAATAATGTCAATACGAAAGTGGCAACAAATCCAAGTCCACAAGCTGCTGCTCCACAACCTCAACAACCCACGAAAGGTGTGGCATCTATCGACGATGATCCAGTTTTAGGTAATAAAAACGCACCTGTCACAATTATTGAGTTTTCAGACTATGAATGTCCGTTCTGCAAACGTTACTTTGATGAAACATTTCCTCAGTTGAAAGCAAAATATGTTGACACTGGTAAGGTAAAAATTGTATTTCGAGATCTTCCTTTGTCGTTTCATGATCCGATGGCAACCAAAGAGGCAGTGGCGGCGAGCTGTGCTCGTAAACAAGGAGGAGATATGAAGTATTTTCAATACCATGATGAAATATTCAAAAGAACAAAATCGAATGGAAATGGATTATCTGATACTGACTTAACTGCGATAGCTACAAGTGTGAACTTAAACCTTAGTTCATTTAATTCTTGTTTGACAGATCCAGCTCAAACCGATGAAGTTAAAAAGGATTTAGCTGACGCAACAAAAGCTGGAGCATCAGGAACACCAACCTTTGTAGTCGGCAAGTCGACAAGTAACGGAGAGATCTCAGGAGACTTAGTAGTTGGAGCACAACCGTTTGCTGCATTCCAAGCTATCATTGATCCGCTGCTTCAATAACTATGTCTACACTCACAAAAATAATGAGTGAGCCAAGGTACGTATTACTAGCAATAGTAATTACATTGCTGGCGATAGCCTTTGCAGTCTGGATGCCAAATTTAAGTCTCGTCTCAAAAGCAGTAACCTCTCCAACTATGACTTTTTCGCAAAGGGCAAATTTATTAACGAGTCTACTTGGAGGGTTTCAGACCAATTTTAGCGCTTTGTCCAGGATAACTACGATTATGAGTGCAATACTCATTGGAACGCAGTCAAGTTTGCTTCTTTATTACCTTCGACAGTCCACCCAGATTCAAAAAGAAATAGGTGTATCCTTTGCCGGTATTGTTACAAGTGTATTAGGTGTTGGTTGTGCGACGTGTGGATCAGTGGTTTTAGCTTCTTTAATTGGCCTTGGCGCTACATCAACCATTCTAGGATTCTTGCCATTTAAAGGACAAGAATTTAGTTTCATTGGTATTGGTATATTGCTTGCCGCTATTGGCTTTACTATTAAAAAAATCAACCAGCCGTTTAATTGCGACATAAAACTCAAGTCTAGTCTGGAAGCCGAATAAACAATATGTTACTATTACAACTTGTAGTATGCTAAAGGATAAATTTCACATAGGAATTATAACGGTAACAGTGCTGCTTCTTGTCGGCGGTGTTTTTTTTGCCAGCAGGGGAGGCCCGTCTTCCCCTTCAGAGGCAAGCGATTCAACACCGGTTTCGGAGGACAACAAAAAGCTACTTGAGGTATCTTCTGACGATTGGATCAAAGGTAATAAAGATTCAAACGTCACTCTTATTGAATATTTAGATTTTGAATGTGAGGCCTGTGGGTCATACTATCCCCTTATGAAACAACTTTCAGAAGAATTTAAAACCGAGGTGAGATTTATAAATCGATATTTTCCATTACCTGCACATAAAAACGGAATGACTGCTGCCCTTGCAGTTCAGGCTGCAAGCAAGCAAGGTAAATATTGGGAAATGCATAACATTCTTTTTGATAATCAAAAATCATGGGGAGAAAAGCCAACTTCTGACCCGAGCCTTTTTGAGGGTTACGCCAAACAAATCGGTTTGAATGTCGAGCAGTTCAAAAAAGATGTGACTTCACAAGAAGTTAAAGACAGAGTAAACCGTGATAAAGATTCTGGAACCAAACTAGGAGTAAACGGTACTCCAACCTTTTTCCTCAATGGAGAACAACTACAAAATCCAAAATCTCCTGAAGATTTCAAAACACTTATTAAAGCCGCAATTTTAAAGGCTCCTAAACCAAATGAGCAGCAGCTGGGTGAGAAAGTTCACGAGCATGCCGACTTTAAAGTATTTTTAAGTGGAAAGGCTTTTGATTTCACCAAAGCCAAGTACCAAGATTCTAAAACCAATCCCCTCAGTGCCGAAGCCCATTTACATGATGGAAATGGTGACGTTACCCACAAACATCGTAAAGGAGTTACTTTGGGTTACTTTTTCAATACACTAGGCGTAACATTTGATAATACTTGTTTTGTAACTGACATCGGCACAAAATATTGCAATGATGATACGAACACACTCAAGTTCTACGTAAATGGCAAAGCAAACGATACCTTTGGAAAGTATGAATTTTCAGACTTAGACAAAATTCTCATTAGTTATGGACCAAAAGAAGAAGCTATTGATAGTCAAATCAAGACAGTCACCGATATGTCATGTATGTATTCAGAAAAATGTCCAGAACGTGGCAAACCACCGACCGAGAACTGTGTAGGTGGGCTCGGTACAGATTGTTAATAAATTTTATCTATGAAAAAAATACAAGAACCAGAAAGTAAGCCGTTACCAATAGCGAGTGAACCAAAGTACATAGTTCTCAAAGTGAGAAAGCCAAAACGATTGGTTATTGCAGTTATGGTTGCAATACTTCTTACGATCATTCTTACAGTGCTTTTTTTTGCAAAAGGCCTATTCATAGCAGCAACATTAAACGGTAGTCCTATCAGCCGTTTATCGGTTATAAAAGACCTTGAAAAACAAGGTGGCAAACAGACTCTGGAAGGCATTATTACTCAGAAACTCATTGATACTGAACTTGCAAAACAAAATATTACTGTGACAAAAGAAGAGGTTGATGAGCAAATAAAACAGATTGAAGCACAAGTAACAAGTCAAGGAGGCACACTTAAAGAAGCGCTTGCTCAGCAAAACATGACTGAGGACAAGCTCCGTGAGCAAATTACTATTCAGAAAAAGTTAGAGAAATTGTTAGCAGATAAAGTGGCCGTCTCTGAAACGGAAGTTGACGCATATATTAAAGAAAGTAAGTCAACACCTCCAAAAGACATGAAAATAGAAGATTTCAAAAAGCAAATAAGCGGTCAACTCAAACAACAGAAGTTCCAAAAGGAAGCTCAAAAATGGGTTACTGACCTGAAAACAAACGCCAAAATCAATTATTACGTAAATTACTAGAATTTTTTAGCTGTAGCCTTAAGAGGTATTTAATATTATGGATACAAATCCAATTAATCAAGGTGAACAACCTAAACAACAAATAAACCCAATGATGATAGGAGTTATTGTCATCGTTGTTTTGTTAGTCGGAGGAGTTGCATTTTTTGCAAATAAAGGTTCCAATTCTCAAACAAAATTATTAACAACACAAAGTCTGGCAGCAACAAATAAACCAACTACAACGAACTCACCCACTAGCACAACCGACCAAAGTAATGTTAAAGAATTTACAATAACTGCCAAAAAGTTTGATTTTTCTCCAGCATCCATTACCGTTTCAGAAGGAGACACGGTAAGGCTTACAATAAACAATCTTGATGTTCCACACGGCTTTTCAATTGACGAGCTCGGTATCAAGCGAGATATTCCTGTTGGTACGTCAACATTTGAGTTTACAGCGAGTAAAAAGGGTAACTTTAGATTCTACTGCAGCCTTTTTTGCGGACAAGGACACAAAGAAATGGAAGGCAAACTGAGTGTTGAATAATCCTGAAGAAAATACTAATCAATACACAGCTATGTGCAGTACAATAAAAATATGCTCATCGCAGATATCCTTAAAGAAACTAAGTTCAAACGGTTAGCACTGACACTCCTCTTAGTTATTCCTCTTGAGATATTATCCCTCTTTTCAATTCACTTGCCTAACTTTATTGAATATCCTCTCTTTGCAAGTATCATCTTTTTTTTCGGACGAGAAGTCATCTTAGGTGGATTAAGAAGCCTCTTCAGACTGAATTTCTCTAACATTAATCTCCTCATGACCGTAGCTACGTTCGGAGCTATATATTTAGGAGAGCTTGAAGAGGCGGTAATTATAATTATTCTCTTTGCGGTTAGCGAAGCATTAGAGGAATTTGGTATTACCAGAAGTCAGAATGCACTTGAAGACCTCGTGGAGAAGACTCCAAAAACTGCACTTGTTAAAGGACATCAAGAAAAGATATCTATAGAGAAAATAAAGGTTGGTGATATTGTAGTGGTGAAGCCTGGGGATTATATCCCCTTGGACGGTATTGTAGTTGATGGTGAATCACTCGTCGATGAAAGCACCATTACCGGTGAGCCATTACCTAAGAATAAATATCAAGGTGAGTTGGTTTTTGCAGGAACCCTTAATAGCCAAGGTTACTTGGAGATTAAGGTTACTAAAACTTCTAAAGATACCACCCTTGCCAAAATTGTGGACCTCACCTTTCAATCTGCTGAAACAAAGTCTCAAGCCGCAAAGTTTATAGAGAAATTTGCAAGTTACTACACTCCGACTGTAATGGGCGTTGCTTTACTGTTAATAGTTGTACCTGTTTTTGTATTTGGCCAACCATTCAATACGTGGCTTATCCAGGCTCTCACACTGCTTCTGATTGCTTGTCCCTGCGCCCTTGTCATCTCTACCCCTATTACCATCTTTTCAGCTATCGGAAACGCCACCAGACGAGGAATTCTCATTAAAGGCGGACAATTTTTAGAAGAGATGGGCAGGGTTAAGGCCATAGCTTTTGACAAAACAAGAACTCTTACAAAAGGAGAACCAAGCGTTTCAGATGTAATTACCCTTAACGGAGTTTCTAAAGAGGAACTTCTCAATTGTATGGCGGGGGCGGAAGCTTTTTCCGAACACCCAATCGCTAAAAGTATCGTTGAAAGCGCTCAAAAAATTACTGGAGATATACACAAGTACACAAATTTCAAGGCTACCATGGGTAAGGGCATCAGTGGACAATGCTTAGTATGTGCTGATAAGCACCACTGTATTGGTACTTTGCAGTTCGTTATGGAAGAGCACAAAGTTGATAAGCGAGTAGTAAAAATCGTTGAGCGGTTTGAAAAAGAAGGCAAGACTGCAATTGTTGTTTGCGACGAAAAGAAAGTTAAAGGAGTGATTGGAATTGTAGATGAGGTTAGAGCAGAAAGTAAAGATACGATTAAGGAGCTTCACGATTTAGGAGTAAAAACAGCAATGCTTACGGGCGACAATCTTTCAGCCGCAAACTATGTTGCCAAGCAGGTTGGAGTTGATGAAGTTCATGCAAAATTACTTCCAGACGAAAAGGTCGTCGAGTTGTCAAATTTGGTTAAAAAGTATAAAGACGTCGCTATGGTTGGGGATGGCGTCAATGATGCCCCAGCGCTCACTACAGCATCAGTAGGGATTGCAATGGGAGCCATTGGGTCAGAGGTTGCCGTTGAAAACGCAGACATTGCCCTTATGAACAACAATTTGCAATTAATTCCTTTTTTAGTACATCTAGGTAGGGTCTCATCAAAAACAATTAGAATTAATATTGGCGCAGCTGTTGGAATGAAGGTAATTTTCTTGAGTCTTGCACTCTTTGGAAGAAGCAACCTAGCATTAGCAATATTCGCAGATGTCGGGATGACTGTAGTTGTAGTTGCAAACAGTTTAAGGTTATTTCAGTATAATTCTGATAAAACACAAAAATGAATTGGTGAAATATCAGAAGGATGGAATTGGAACACTGTTTCGATTGTATTTAGACAGAATACGAGGGCCAAGAGAGTTATTAGATTCGGTTGAAAGGGTACACGTGAATACTGCTATGCCAAATTTGGTTTGTAATCATTGTGGTGCCTTAGTTGGTATTCCTATGGTTTATGAAGCAGAGAACAGGTTGGCATTCAGAATGTTAAAAGGTACATTCTCGAAAAAAGCTTTATAATTAAGATATGAAGAAGAAAACAAGTATTGTTGTAGCAGGTAGTATTCTTTTAATCTTGTCATTAGGAGCTTTTGCTTACTTCCGGAATGTAGAATTTCAGAAGAACTTTGAAGCACCTAAACGAACTGCTCAAACTGTACAATTCAGAGTTGGGAAAGAAGCAACTCTCGTTGGAGTAATCAATAATCTTCAATATTATGGTTTTATTAAGGATAATGATGCATTTGGTTATGCGCTTGAACACACCAAAGATACTACTTTGACTAATCAAAGTGCTATTAAAGTTGGTGAGAATACAATTGATACGCAGTCAGTCTATTCAATTTCCCAAAGTATGACTGCGGGGGAACTATCAGATGTACTTTTGAACAAAGGGTCTTATGAAGACTGTAATAATGGGTGTCCACCTGGCCTTTTTTATCCCGAGCTTTTGCCGGGAGGTGAATTAAAACCGTCTGAATTTGAATGGGTGCAAACTTACGAGGACTGTGTGAAAGCAAGAGGAACTCTTACTTCAGAACAATACAAAGGACCCAAGAAGTGTGTTATTGAAGGAAAGGAGTTTACTAAAGGTAAAGAGGGGTTTGAAACGTTTAGAGGAGGATAAAATCCTCCTCCTTACTTCGGTGACATAACAAAAATTATTGAACATTTACCGTAAAGCTTTTATTTTCTATACTTCCATTCGGCATTGTGACTTTTGTAGTAATTCGCCATGGTCCAAGCATTGTAAATCGTGCAGCAGCTGCATATTTACCACTTCCTTGCGCAGTTGCCTCACCTTGCTGGGTTCCCATATTCATACTTGTCATATTAATATCTACGGAAACCTTTGCATTGTCTACTGGTTTGCCTTCTGTATCTTTTACGTCAATTATTAAGGTTGCCTGTCCTGATCTCAAAACTGCAGGATCTGTTGTAAGACTAATACTGATTGCACCAGTCTGGTTTACAGTGGCTTGGTCAATATTGCTGTTAAGTTTTAAGGCTGCAAAGACCACAACAATAACGATACCAATTGCAATACTATAAAGAATTTTTTTATTCATCATCAAACACCTCCTTTTTATGTAACATTAATCATCATCATGAGCCCCCCAGGTTCTTGGTGGTCGTTTGTTGTGTGATGTGGAATGTGACAGTGAAGCATCCATTTGCCAGGTCTATCAGGGGTAAACTCTATGTCATACCGCTCACCAGAAGCAACGGACACAACGTCTTTTGTCCATTGTGCAGTAACTGGAACATCATTACCGTCTGTCGCCACAATTTTGAATGGAAAACCGTGAAGATGCATCGGATGAATCATTTGTCCTGAACCAATAAACCTAAGGCGTATCTTTTGACCCACTTTTGCGTTAATAGTTTCTGTATCTGGATAAGCTTTACCGTTAATGGTGAAAAAGTTGCCATCCATTCCTGTTGCTGGCATTGCAGCATAAGTTTGTCCATCAATGACTCTCCACTCGTTAAGCATTAAAACTTTATCTATAGCGGGCCTTGAAGCTAGTCCACTTTTTGGCTCAATAATAAAAGCTCCTGAGAGTCCGACTGATATTTGTTTGTCAGAGTCAAAATGCGAATGGTACCAGTATGTTCCAGCGGGTTTAGCAATAAATTCATAGGTGAATATTTCACCTGGTTGAATGGGCTTTTGTGTTTCATCTGGTATGCCATCCATATTATTGGGAACTTGAATGCCATGCCAATGAATAGTTGTGGGCTCAGGTAAATTATTTTTAATTAAGATTTTAACCTTGTCTCCTTCTGTAACACGAATGAGTGGACCTGGAACCATACCGTCATATGCCCAAGCCGTAACGGTAACATCTTTTAAAATATTCCACTTAACAGGCTGTGCGGTAAGTTTGAATATTTTTTCGCCATTTTCTATTTTGAATGGCAGTTCCTGAAGACCTTGTGTTTCTGTTGCCATGACGACATTGTCTTGTGGAATTGCCTCCATTGCTTTCTCCCCTGCAAGATTGGCCTCTGAAGTTGTCAGTTGAGCAGGAGCAATCTTTGTGTTCTGTGTTTTATTTTTCAAAACAAGTACAACAATTATTACTAGAATAATTGCAATAATAATGGTTTTCTTGTTTTTCTCCATAGACTTTAGATTACTACATATTGTAGTTGTTTATCAACGAATCGCACACTCTTTTTGATTCTTATCTTGTTTTATGAGCATATAAAGCGACAGGATAAGTAAGAGTAATCCACTATATGAAATTTCCATTCCATGAAATGGGAGTGAAACTAAACTTGCTGAAATTCCAAGCAAACTCAGGATAGGGAGTCCACATGCAGCACAGCCTGCTCCAACGATTCCCAAAAGTGAACTCCCTCCCACAATAATATGTGTGTTTCTCAATCCTCCAGCTGACTGAATCCTTTCTACTACAAGTGAGATATTTAAACCGCTCAATAGTCCTGTAAGGACTAATACAAAAAGTCCGGTGTGTGTCATTGCAGTCCACATGCCTCCTAGTAACGCTAATAATAATTTAAATTTATAGTCAATTGGGTAGTTTCCTAACACTGTGTTTATGACAAGTGACCAATTCATTAGATATGTAGAAAACAGAACATACAAAATGGCTATTACAAGTGTTCGCAATAAAACTGTTCGAGTAAAAAGGGGAGACATACATTACTTGGCAAGCTCCTGGTCAATTACAGTCTTAAGAGCAGCATATGGTTGTGCTCCTACAAGTTGAATGCCGTTTATATAGAATGTAGGGGTTCCGCTTACTCCGGCTTTTTGTCCCTCTTGGTAATCTTGATCAACATTCTTTTGATATTTGCTACTTGAAAGACAAGACTTAAACTGTGTGCTATTGAGTCCAAGTCTCCCGGCAATCTCAGTCATTTTATCAACTGTGTACAGGGTGGTATCTGACTCACTTGGTTGGTTTTTGTATAAATACTCATGAAAATCCCAGAACTTACTCTGCTCGTTTGCACATTCTGAAGCGTTTCCTGCAAGGACTGAGGCTGGTCCTAAAAACTGGAAGTGTCTGTATGCAAATCGTGCTTTTCCTGTGTCCACGTATTCTTTTATAAGCTGCGATTCCACTTCGTCAAATGTTTTTTTACAAAATGGACAACGGAAGTCCTCAAATGCAACTATCGTTACTTTTGCATTAGCTTTTCCTTTAAATGGCAAGTGTCCGGCCGAAACATCGACTTTTTGTCCAGGAACGGGCTGTGTAGGTTGAGCTGCTTGAGGATTAGCTTGAGCAACAGCCACTGGTGTTGTTCCTTGTGTCCCCTTTTGTACGTATTGTACTTTCTCCCAGAGTATCCCCAGGAAAAAAACTCCTACAAGAAGAGCGAGCATGATAACCGGAAGAAGAACAGACTGATTGGGAAGAGGTATCCTAATACCTTTCTTGACGACTTGTTTAGATTGTAACGCAGAAATTTTTTGTTTCACCATGCCTACTACACACTGTAGTAATTTGACTTGGCATTGTCAAGAGCAATTAACGAGCTGTGGAATAATTGTGAGAAGAATTTTGCATTTGGGAAAAGAGCTTGTTTAATTCACTTTCTTTTGTACAAGAGTTTATACAATCTCCTTGCGTGCATACCATCATCACATCATGGTTCTGATGGTGTATTTCTGTGGCATGAACAGGAACAACAACAAAAATCACTAAAACTAACCCTGAAAACAAACTCAAAATTAACTGGTTATTACGAGTTTTGTTTATTTGGTATGGCTTATTTAAAAGTGAACAAATTCTTGCCTCAAGCGTATCGTTATCAGCTATGTTAGTTAAAGCTGCATTAGGTTCAGAAGAACTGCTAAGAAACTTTTCTAAAGCAGTCAGTAGACCTTTTCTGTCTCCAGTTATTTGTATTGCAAACTTATCTGCCGCTATTTCTCTTTCAATTCGATAGTTTTTAATGAGATTCACAATATAAGGAGAAAAAGGAAAAAGCGAGCGAACGATGCTTGCGACGACCATCGTAACCGTATCATGGTTTTCAATATGGTATTGTTCATGTCGAAGCACTGCGATAATTTCTTTTTTCGTAAAAAGTGAAACTAATCCGGTGGATATATAAACTTTTTGATTAAAAACGCCGAGACAAAACGCGAAGGGTTTTTTGGATTTGATCAGTTGGATTTTTGTTGACAACTCCAGTCTATTGATAAGCTTTGTTATCTCGGGATCATTAACTATCTGCTTTTGTAATCTATATTTTAGATATTGTGTTCTCATGAGAATTGCTAAAAATTTAATGATTGCAATAACAAGTACGAGCGAGACCAGGATTAAAGGGAGGGCACTGAGATAATAGGGTATCTGAATAATGCGTGTCTGCATAAATGATTGACAATAGTACGCAACATGTCCTAAAAGTGGCTTAAGTTTTTCCATTAAAAAAAGAAGTGTAAACACTAAAGTGAAGAATAATCCTAAGAAAAGAGCCAGCGACTTATTTATTTTTAACATGCATTTTTAGAAGTTGTAGAAAATATTCTCGCTTCCTATCTGGCAAATCCTCAATACTTTCTGCAAATGAAGCAATTGCAATGTCACCAAACGAATGAATAAATTTTTCTAGAAATGATTTCGCGAATTTTTTGCTGTATTCTTCTTTTGACAGCTTCGGTAGATATTGAATGATTACTCTGTCGTCAGTTTTGAAAAGGAGCCCTTTTTCACAAAGTCTCTGCAAAATAGTTGCAACCGTTGTATACGCAAGTTTTTTATCTGTTTGAAGTTTTGTGACAACTTCACGAGCCGAACATTGTTTTTCGCTCCAAACAATATCCATTACTTTTTGCTCGAGATCTCCAAGTGGGGATACCTTCATAGCGTAAATTGTATCAGCTTTAAAAAATTAATCTATATTACCGATCCAGCGCGCATGATAAAGAGAATAATAAAAGATAAAGAAATAACGCCAATGTGGGTTGCATGTCGTGTATGTAGTTGTGATAGAGAACCCTTGCACCATGACACATATAGGTCTATAAGACCAAGTGCCGAAAGGAGCACTATTAGCCCAATTGTGAAAAGTCTCATTACGGCGTAAGTGTTAATCGTAATAAATTTGCTTAGAAATGTCGGAGGTTGGACTACTTCGACAGTTGCACTATTGACCCTTGGATTAGCGACGGGCACATCTTTACTCGGTACTTCAGTTGAAAGGTTAGTATTAGTAGAAGAAGCTGCCATGTTCCCAATTTGAGGTTTGATTGCAATGGCATTTGCTTGAGTGCCAAAAAGTTGGACAATAAGAGTCGTTTTCTCTCCGTTTAATACACCATCTTCAACTGCAACACCAATTTCTTGATATTTATTGTTTAAAATATTTTCTCTGTGACCCATGGTTGAAGCCATCCACGCGTCCATTGCATTTTGTGAAGTATTAAAACTACGAGCGAGGTTTTCTCCCGCATATCTATATTTGTATCCAGCTTGTTGTATCCAAACCCATGGACTCTTTCCTGAGGGTGATAGGTGCGCCCAATAATTTTCCTCAAACATATTTTTAGCTTTTGCTTCAGCTGCATGGTCAAGTTCAGTATTTTCTTTTAACCCTAAAAATCCATTTTTTTGTCTTTCAGCATTTGTTAGAGAAATAATATCCTGTTTCGTGATTGCAGATGTAGTTCCGAGTACACCTGGCACAAGTCTTCTTAGTGAACTAAAAAAAAGTTGCAAAGCAACAAAACTTAACAGATATATTATAATCGCTTTTTGCGAAAGCAGATGTGCCTTTTTATATTTACGTTTGTGTTTGTGTGGCAGAAAAAAATGGAGTATCACGAATTAGTATACCAAGAATACTACAACGTGTAGTAGATGAAATCAAAGTCAAAAAACTACAGAACTCCTAAAAGTAGTGACTAATTTTGCGCTCAAATATTTGAGGATCAGATATCCCAGAAAGAATTATCTGGTCTGCATAACCACCTGGTGCACTGGTTTCAATCACTATATCACCGTAGTGTAAAAGTTTACCAAGTAAAGATTGGTTTGTGGTAACCGTTCTCACGTTATCAATATCACAGATTTTCTCTTTAACGGTAAAGACGCCATCGCGTTTAATTAGAAGTTTATTGTCGATGGTATATGTATGTCCGATCCATCGGAGGACTATTACGAGTATGGCCCCAATTTGGAAAACACTTTTTGTGATGTGGAGTAATGATAATAGTAATAGTGTATTTGTATGCAGATCAAAAGGGAGAGCTAGATTCATAAAATATATCCTCATGAGGGAAAAGTTAATGATTGCGTAAAGCAGATCTGTACCAACGAGTAGAAACAAAATTCGTAAAACCAAGACAGAGATACTCCCTCTGGTAGGTTCTTTGTAAGTAAGTTGTAACTTGGTATATCGTTCCTTCATGCAAGTTTTTTTATGTGACTTTTATTCTGCCTAAGTAGACTTTGAAGAGAAGGCATAAACGGACGGGTCTCTTTAGTATAAGTTTCATATAAAGGCCCAAATTTTTTGAACATTTCCTTCTCCTCTGCGCTTGCTAGTTTAATGTACCGAAAAATAAGAATAGGAGCCATTATTAAAGTAATGAGGGTAGGCCACTGAATGAGAAACCCCAGGATGATCAAAATAAATGCCAAGTACTGTGGATGACGAATGTATTTATAGACACTTGAGGTTGCAAGTCTATGTTGCCTTTGTGATTTGTAAAGTATTTCCCAGGCTTTACCTAGAAGCATTAACCCTCCAATAATCAAAATGTAACTTGTAATATGGAAGATGCTAAAATGTCGGTCTCCCTTAATGCCTAAGAGAGTATTAAGTAGATGTCCATTGTTGTGTGTAAAATCTAGGGGCAATTTGCTTCCAAAGAGAGACGTTACAAGGTAGATAGTCAAGGGAAAACCATACATTTCGGCAAATAGGGCAACAAGAAATGCTCCAAAGATGTTATAAGTTCTCCAATCCGCTTTAGTTCTTGGTTTAAATGCACTTTTGATAAAGTACAGGAATAAAACAATATTAAATATTACAAGAAACCAGTTACCGTAGTCGTACATATTAAGAGCATTCTAACAATTACTTAATTAAGGGACTGTGAGTTTAAACTTAATTTATAATGAAGATACTGAATATTGTCTTCATACTTGTGTTTTTCATTAAATATTAATGAATGTGCAGTATAATAGCCCAATGAGAATACTACTTGTTGAGGATGAAGAGCGGCTTTCGAACAACATCAAAAAAGGATTAACAGAACAGGGATTTGCTGTGGATACTGCTTATGATGGTGAGGAGGGTGAATTCCTGGCTGAAACTGAAGAGTATGACCTCATTCTCATGGACTTAATGCTGCCAAAAAAAGATGGAGTTTCCGTTTGTAAGTCGCTTCGTGAACGCAAAATCAAAACCCCTATTCTTATGCTTACTGCCAAAAGCCAATTGGAGGACAAAGTAGTCGGTTTTGAAGCAGGAGCAGATGACTATTTAACCAAGCCGTTCGCTTTTGAGGAGCTTAAGGCGAGGATATATGCACTTATTCGAAGAAGCCATGGAGAGACAGAAACAACACTCTCAGTCTCTGACCTTCAACTTGACCCCAAAAAACATACTGTAATTCGAGGAGATATCGAAATAAAGCTTACTCCGAAAGAGTTTTCCGTACTGGAATTTTTGCTCACACATAAAAATGAGATTGTTACTCGGACACAGATTATTGAGCATGTTTGGGACATGAATTTTGAAGGAATTTCAAATGTTGTAGATGTCTTTATTACAACCCTGAGAAAGAAGATAGATAAGGGGAACTCTAAAGCCCTTATTCATACGCTTCATGGAGTAGGATATAAAATAAGCGAAAAGTCATGAAAAACTTGACAAAAAGCCTCAAAGGAAAACTTATTGTGTGGTACACCGGAAGCATTCTTCTAATTGCCGTTTACTTTTGGTTTGGGGTTCATATTCTTTCCATACCATACGGTTCTGAAATTTTTATAGCACTTCTTATCCTGCTAAGTTTTGTGGGTTTTCTTCTGATTAAAAAAATAACAGAATCGTTGTCTGCACTTACGAAGAAAGTACGAACGATATCGAGCACTAATCTAAACGAGAGGTTAACGGTTGAAGACCCAGACAATGAAATTGGACAACTTGCACTCTCTTTTAATGAGCTGTTAAATCGGCTAGAAGACTCCTTCAGTCGTGAAAGACAGTTTATTGGAGATGTCGCGCATGAGCTTAAAACCCCTTTGGCCAATATGAAAACAGGCATTGAAGTCGTGCTTTCGAAGCCTAGAGCGTCAAATGAATATAGAGAACGGCTTGCTGAATGCTTAATTGATATAAATGACCTTTCAACAACGCTAACTGAAGTGCTAGATCTTGCTTGGACAGAGGCACATGTTAACCAAAAGCTTACAAAGAAAGTTAATTTCTCAAAGAGCTTGCTGGAACTTTCAGAAATAGCAATCAACCTGGGAATGACAAAAAATATTGAAGTGAATTTCAAAATTACACCTAATATTTGGATATACGGCGAACGGCAAAAACTTTCTCGTGCAATATTAAACATTATAGATAATGGAATTAAATATAATAAAACAGGAGGTAACCTAAGCGTTATCCTTACGAAGAAAGAAGAAACATGCATTTTGCAAATCTCTGATAGTGGAGTTGGAATTCCACGAGCAGATATAAAATCAATCTTTGGACGCTTTTACCGAGGGAAAAACACTGGCAAGACTTCAGGCTCAGGTTTAGGTCTTGCCATCGCAAAATCAATAATCTTACTTCATGGTGGGCAGATAGCAGTTAAAAGTACCCTAAATAGGGGGACAACCTTCACAATTAGTTTGCCTAATGCCCTCTGACCTCTTAATACTTCCTTAACTTTTGAAGATTACTATTTGTTAGTAATACACAAAATGGTGAAACCAACGAGGAGACTAATAAAAGCGCGTAGAGAATTAAATTTGTTAATTTCTATGATTGAAAAGGGTTGTCCTTCTCTTCAATTAATCAACCTATCAAGAAAAATACAGTCAAATCTTAATTCCTTTAATCGTGAAATTCTTTCCTATCACTTTTTTATTTGTATTAGAAAGCGTATTAAAAATAAAGTTTTATTAATTGAATCGGAGAATATTGCAAAAGTTATTGGACTTAAAAACAGTTATGAATAAGCAAAGCTTGTACACAAACTACGTTTATGAATAGTACTAGAACAATTATTGTCATTACCATAGCCACAATCGCGCTTATGATTGGAGGAACGCTCGTGCTTACAAAAAGTACAGAACCTGATAAAGCTCAAGAAATTCAATTTGTTGAAGGTGGAAAGGCGGTAGCCCCAAAAACTCAGAAAGACTGGGGAGATATTGCGTTCGAAGGAGGAAATAAGGAAGAAACGTTTGTAATAAAAAATGAAGGAACACAAACCCTTCGTATTCGTCGTATACGTACTTCTTGTCATTGCACAAAGGCTCAGGTATCAATTGGAGACGTTGTTAGCCCATCTTTTGGAATGAACAGCGATGATCCTTGGGTAGGAGAAGTTCCAGAAGGGGAAGAAGCAAAAGTAAAAGTAACCTTTGATCCCGCATTTCACGGAGTAAACGGTCTTGGGCCAATTACTAGATATGTAACAGTTGAAACAAGTGACCCACAGAACAAAACAATTGAATTTAGTGTTAGTGGCTTCGTTAAAAAATAATATGACAACAATGCTATTTCAGACATCATTAATCGCAGCATTTATTGCGGGTATGGTAGCTCTTTTTGCTCCGTGTTGCATAACTTTTCTTTTACCTGCTTATTTGGGAGGAGTATTTAAGGAGAAGCAAAAGGTTCTATTTATGACATTAGTCTTTGGACTCGGCATTTTTGCAACCCTGCTACCTGCAGTGATTGGGGTGCAGCTTATATCTCGCTTCATATTTCGCTATCACGACACTATTTACATCATTGGAGCAATAGTTATGCTTTTAGCTGCAATAACTACGTTTTTGGGAGTAAAACTACCAATGCCACATTTACGAGGCAGTGCACACAAAGAGCACCCTGATGTATTGTCTGTTTTTACGCTCGGAATATTTTCTGGGATAACGAGTGCCTGCTGCGCTCCGGTTCTTGTTGGTATTTTGGCGCTTACCTTTATGTCTCCAAGCTTTGTCGGCGCAATTGCAGTTGGAGGGATGTATGTATTTGGAATGGTAACACCCTTGCTTCTCATTGCACTCTTTTTAAACAATAAAATGCCACGTATTTTGTGGCTGAGAAGACCGGTTACTCAAATTAAAATTTTAGGGAATGTTTTTCAAATTATTATGAGTAATGTTATTGCGGCTGCAATATTCTTTGTAACGGGAATTATTACTTTGATTCTCACTTCTCGTGGAGCGTTGTCCGAGAAAAACATGGAAGGCTTTACCAAGTTAATTCAAAACTCCGGCAACAGTGTAAATTTGTTGGTTGGGAATAATCTTGCCTTAAATGTAGTTTTTCTAATTTTAGTAATTTTTATACTTTATAAAATTATGAAGAAAGCGTAATTAATTCTTCATACTTTCTTAATCTACATACCAGTAAGCTATCAATTATGAATCAAAAGATTATAAACATAGAAGGAATGCATTGTCGCTCCTGCGAAATGCTTGTTGAAGATGAATTAACTTCAATTAAAGGCGTGAAAAGTGTGCGAGTAAATCAAAAACGTGGAATTGCAGTGGTTCACTACAAGGGAATTTTGAAAGATTCAGATATTGAACAGGCTATAGCAAATGCCGGTTACTCTGTTTGCTCGTTGCCTGCCAGAAGTTCAAAAACATTACCATGGTTTTCTAGAGACGAGCGTGTGTATCAAAGTGTCGTTGCTTCTATGACGATATTAATTTTAGGCTTCTTGCTCCTTCGAGCCACTTCAATTGATAAATTGTTTAGTTTTGGAAGTAATAATTTTGGCAGTCTTCCTGTTGTTTTTCTCGTAGGGTTAACAGCTGGAGTGTCTACATGTATGGCTTTAGTGGGTGGATTAGTTCTCGGAGCTTCAGCTAGATTTTCTGAAAAGAATCCAAATGCAACTTCCCGAGAAAAGTTCGCCCCACACTTGTATTTTAATTTAGGTAGAATTATTTCCTTCTTTAGCTTTGGAGCATTAGTTGGATTGTTGGGCTCATTTTTGCAAATGTCTACCTCTGTTTCAGGATTTTTGATTATTGTTGCAGGTCTTTTTATGCTTTTCCTAGGATTACAACTTACCGAGCTTTTTCCACGCTTGACCGCTTATAGCTTTTCCTTACCAAAGGGTATTAGTCGAGCTCTTGGAATTAAAGACGCAAAAGAGCGTGAATACAGTCACAAAAACTCAATGCTTCTTGGAGCCCTTACATTTTTCCTTCCCTGTGGTTTTACCCAAGCTATTCAACTTTATGCAATTTCATCAGGAAGTCCCGTTAAGGCCTCTTTGGCTCTTGGAGTATTTGCCCTAGGAACAACACCAGGACTTTTAGGAATTGGTGGGCTTACATCAGTACTTAAAGGAGCACGAGGACAACTGTTCTTTAGACTTACTGGCTTAGTTGTTGTAGCTCTTGCTTTCTTTAACATTTCAAATGGGCTGAATCTTACTGGACTTAGCTCTGTACTTGGGGCTTCAAGCCAAACGCAAGACACACAAACCAATAGTGTCATTTCAGAAAGTATTCAAATTGTAAAAATGGACCAAAAAGCAAATGGCTATTTCCCAAATAAGTTTACCGTCAAGAAAGGTGTGCCTGTGAAATGGATTGTAACTTCAAATGGACAAGGTGGATGTGCAAGCGTATTAACTTCACAAAAGTTAAATATTCAAAAAGTTCTAGCAAGTGGTGAAAATATCTTTGAGTTCACACCTACAGAGGCGGGTCAAATTAGATTCAGTTGTGC
>JAKAKU010000062.1 GCA_021824385.1 bacterium
TGAACTTTTCCTTATTAAATTCGATAATCTGGTTCCCTCCCCGCACCCGACATCTAAAATACGTGTGTTCTTTTTAGAGAGTCTATTCAAAATTTGCTGCAGTCTTCCCCCACTCTTACTACCAGCAGAAGCTTTATCGTAATAGTTTTTTGTATTCCAGGGCTGTAATACTTTCATCTTGATACTGTGTGTTTTATAGATCGTGCGATAGTCGACAGACTTCCTATCAGCTTTTGATGAGGTAATTGATTTCGAAATGGGAACAAAACGTTATCAGGAGTTTTTTTGAATAACACCTCGGGGTAGAAGAAATCTCCCGGAAGCAAAACACCGACTGCTCTTTTGACCTTATTCGTATGAATTGATGTTCGTTTTAAATACGTCATGTGCATAAAACAAGGTGTTAACATATGAGCTCTACGCGTGGATGAAAGATCCTGAACAGGGACTGTGTCAGAAAAATAGCCTTCATGCGGATACATATTCTTGACCTGCAACTGAGGAACTGCTTTGTTTATTGCTCTGATCGTTAAATGTCCTTGCTGTCCATCGATACGATATTTACCAGAAGCATTCGACTGTATGTGATACATATCGCCAATGCATGTAACAAATGGCGTAACAATACTATCAAGCTTTGTCCCCTCTGTACGAATCATTTCTACAACAGGCTGAATTGTGTCGTCCCACCATATTTCGTCCCCATCCACAACCAAGATCCAATCACAGTCAGTAGCTTTAAGCATTCGTTGTCTCATCAGGGGATATTCTGTTTGGGATAATTTTTTTTCGTTTGAGAGAATCACCTTTTTAGGAAAGCATTCCTGTATTGATTGCAGTATTGCAAAGGTGTTATCTCTTGAACCTGCATTTACAATTCGGACCTCATCAACATATGGCAAAACGCTCATAATTGAGTACCACACAAAGTTCTCCTCATTTTCAACTAACACTTGAGCAGATATTTTCATGATTTAAAAATTGGGGAATGGTATCCAAACTTTTGAAGTACATATTTTACTAAAGTAACCAACGTAGAAAGACCATATTCGGTTGACCGCCTAAAATTAATGGATGATGCTTCAGGAAAGTATTTTGTAGGAACTGTAATCTCCCCGATTCTCAAATCACTGTATACCGCAGATATGAGCAGTTCCTGATCAAAAACAAAATCATCTGAAAACTTGTGAAAAGGTAATTGTTGTAAAGCAGATCGGGTGTAAGCACGCATACCTGTATGATACTCTGACAGGTTCCTTCCAAGCACCGTGTTTTCTGCGATAGTGAGGAATCGATTTCCAGCATATTTCCAGCGTGGCATCCCTCCTTTAAGTACTTCTGCTCGTGTTCGAATACGAGAACCAAGCATAATATCAAAACGTCCTTGCTGAATTGGCCGAATAAGCTCCTCTACAAGGGTTGCATCATACTGATAATCAGGATGAATCATAACGATAATGTCTGCTCCTTTTGAAAGGGCTAATGTGTAACAGGTTTTTTGATTGCCTCCGTAGCCGCGATTCTGAGGATGAACAATTGTCTCAATACCAAGTTTTTTAGCTTTTACGACTGTCTTGTCGTGGCTTCCGTCATCCACCAAAATAATGTTTTTTCTTAAGTGAGCCGGAATATCTTGATAAGTCTTTTTTAAAGTCTTCTCTGCATTATATGCAGGCATGACTATGACGACCTTTTTATTTTTCATGGTGTTTAATTTTGCGAATGGACATAAATACAAAAGCAGTCCCTAACAATACCTCAATAATGACAAGCGGCTTAGAAAAGTATTTTTGAGGAAGATATGAAGCTTCATTTTCCGAACCTTCGACAATGAAACCATTAAGCAGTCCATAGATTGGTAGTGCATTGCTTGTACCCATTTGCCACAGAGGGTCATATTTCTGTGAAAACAAAACAAGTCTCTTACCTGACGAACCTGATTGCGATACTTGGTATTGCGTAGGTGAAATAAAGCGAGATGTAATTTCAGACTTCTTTACGTCTGCTACAAAAAGAGATTTCTTTTGTTGAGCTGACAAACTCGTTAAATCCACAATATTCCCGCTTTTCTTTAACGTGTCTATCTCTGAAATGAAATTTGTAACGTATGCATCGTCTGCAAATGCAATCTCAGAAATTGCATTTAGATTGCCGAAAGATTTTAACTGGATTTTTGATTTCTGTGGAATATCTCTAATAACAAACCAATGAAACTGCGCATTTCTATATTCTTTAGGTGGGTTTTTGGGGTCTACAGTAATCCCCCACATGGTTGTTCCAAGAGTTGAATCAAAAGTATTGATCGAGTCAGTGTTAAATTCGATGCGACCTCCTGCGGTACTCACGAGCGCACGAATTAAAAGAGTATTATGAGGAGTATTGTTCTCTAACGTGTAAATACCGCCGTTCTCAAAAACGGCAGTAGGGATATTGGCACCAAGGTCAACGGCATCGAGTAAATACTTAGATTGCAAAAATTCTCTCCATTTTTGCGAATTGTTTATATCTACATTCCAATACGATGAACCCAAGTCAGCTTTTATAACATTACGTGGTTGCAAAACCATGTTTGCAGGAAAAAAATCGCCTAAAACATCTAAGTTTGTTTTATTAAAAGTAAGGATTTTACCAAAATTTGACTGCTTGTATTTTTCTAACAATCCCGGTACAGAATCAGCAAAGATGAGCGGGTTATCAATCACATTAAACCCAGCAATTTTGTGCAGCTCCTCAAGAATAGCGTCACTGCCAACAACCCACCAGAGATTCGAAGTGGAACTAAATAATTCAGGAGTAGTTTGGGTTTTTATTATGGTGACAGGATATGTGTGCACAACTTGTGATACCCATTTCTGTTCCGACAGCTGTTTAGAAAATGTGTGGTAATAATCAACTTGATCTGGCTTAAGATCTTGTTTTCTAATATCGTAATATGGGTATGCCACATAGGTAATCCCCAAGATATCTAACAACTCCTTTGAATAGCTAGATTCTCTCAAAAAATTAAATCGCTCATAGCCACCTACATTTGCAATGCTGTATGGCCTCATTCCAGCAATTGTTAACCCATCCAATGCTGGATGAACAAGCGAAGAATACCCAAGTGGCGGACGCGAAGGCATCCATAAAATTCTTCCGAACGATGAATCCGTATGCAAGGAACCGGCAACAGCGCTGTAGTCAGCTTCAAATAGAGGCGATGAGAAAAATCCAGTCATCTTATTCATGAGTACCGGGGACATTAACATAAACAGGTACACTACGAACAAAAAGCACATATGGGTTTTATATTTCTGAAAGCGCTTTTCCACTTCCATAAACGAGAAACTGACAATAACACTGAGTGACATTGTAATGAGGGTAAAAAACTTAGTAGAATCTCTAAATAAGAAAAAGCCAGGAAAGTGATTAAATAAATTTGTATAAATATTTCCAAACGGCGGATTTGCACCTTTAACAAGGAACACAGATATCAAAAACAGAGAAAGGAAAAAGAATTCTTTTCTCTTAAGATGCTTTTTAAAAAGAAGGACAATAACTGGTAAAAGGAAAAACACAAATTTCCAATCGGGAAGCGCAACTTGACCGAACGAATTAAGCGGCCAATTTGGCTGCTGGAGAAATATCCCGTTCGTCAGATTGGTAAAACTCAAAAAGTCTAACTGTGATGCATTCGTCAACTCTGTAGGGATGTTCCCTACTCCTACTTTTAAGAATGGAATGATCCAATAGGCGTTCAAGCTCACCCACACAAGAAGAATACTGATGCCAGATACGAGATACGATCTAAAGACTCTAGAGATATTACTGGTAAATAAGAATAATTCAGAAACAAATTGAAGGATTATAACAATTCCGAGTAGATATGCGATTCTAATATCAAACATTGCAAGAAGCCAAAAAGCCAAGGCGGAACGAAGTATCTTTTGCCATCCCCCTTCTAAAGAGTCATCAAAGTAACAATACGCAGCGGGCAACCACGAGACTGCTAGTGCAATTGACAACTGACCTCCGTCAATAAGTAGCAGGAAATATGTATTTGTCAAAAACAATAAAATTCCTGGCAATTGATCGTATCCAAAAACTCCGACATGCCTAAGTAGTTTTTTGATTGAAAAAATACTAAGCAGAATCGTTGGAAGAATAAATATTAGTTTTGTTAGGATTGTAAAACTAATTCCAATCGAACTTCCCAATCCAAAAAGAAAATCAATTGGGTACGACCACAAAGTAAAAATAACGTTATCTCCCAAACCATTCCCTCTTGAAGACCATGCCTGAGGAAAATTCAAACCTTGTGAAACAACATCTGTTTGTGCGAGAGGAAAGTCGCTTGCTCCCCGATTAGTAGAAAAAACGAGTGGAAGATACAGGGCACATAACAATAGAATTGCTAAAACCAAAGACAGTTTTTTCATAATTCCTTTCTATCGCGAATATAAACCAATATTACTTCTACAACTAATAAGAAAAAGATAAAATTCACCACCTGTAACGGCTTTCCATATCGACCAAAAGCAAACCCTACTGCTACAAAGATAAGCATTACAAAAATAACGACAGCAACAGTCTTAATACTTTTATTTACGATTGTGTTTTTTTCCATATTGTCTATTTTTACTGATAAATACTGCCAGCGCAATAAACGAAGAGGCAGTAATGAGCCACCCTGTATATAAAAATATTTGGGGATGGAATACTAACAAATAGGTACCGTTTTCAGAGACAGTCCACCCGTTCGCATAACCATCTACAGTAACTCTAGTTGTGTTTGCCTCACTTGGACGTGACATAATCGTTCGAAGTGTTTGTGTCAGCTGTTCCCAAGCACTACTACTACCGTCATACTCCAAAG
>JAKAKU010000054.1 GCA_021824385.1 bacterium
TTTCATAGTCGGAAGGAGTGGGTCATTTGTATTTCCTAAGACGTCAAAATGTTCACTGTCGAGTACATGATTCCATTGCCAATACAAGTAACCGGCACCTCCATTTGCAAAAAAAGCACTCATTTTTTGGTTTATGAGATTTGCTCTTCGGGTTCTTCCTGCCGCGTCAGTTGCTGCTATTCCAGATTCTCCAACGATGATCGGTTTATGCAAAATTTGGGTGGCCTGAGCAAATGAACAGCCAATTTTAGCTTGATATGTTTTTAAACATTCTGCTGATGTTGGGTTAGGAAGACTCCAGCTTCCATCTGCGTTTTGTACGCCACCGGGAATCGCTTGTGTATCGCTGCCCCAGTATCCCCAGTCGTGAGCCTCAGCAAAATCTACTGATGGAAGGCCGTATACATCAATAAAATCTTGGCCAGTGGCCCCTGAAGCACCATTGCTCTGAGTGCCGACAGTGACTAAATGATTTGAGTCGATGCTTTTTATCAACGATCCAATGTCAGTTGCAAACCCAACAAGCGGAGACTTTCCATTTACTTTGAGACTGGTATCGGCTTCATTCATCATCATCCAGCCAAGAATCGTTGGTTCATTTTTATATCGGTCAACTATCTTTGCTACGTAGTCACGGTACGATATCTTATATCCGCTATTTACTGTTTTATATCCATTTGTGTACCAGGTATCGCCTTGGTATTGCCACTTTTGTATATGTCCGTTTCCTCCGCCACCCGGCTCTGTACAATATCCCTGACCATCTTCTAATACGGGTATGACACGGAGGCCGTTTTTGCGCGCTGTCGAAATTACTGCGTCAATACCTGAAAAATCGGTTGCTCCATTTGTGTATTTTTGAAATGCCCAAAAGCGTAGCACTGTTGCACCTGCATCTGTTTTCATTTGTGACATTATTTGGTCGAGTTCAGTTGGAGTGAATTTAGGGAACCATCCATTTTGTGCAACACACGAATACGGTCCTGATGCTCCTGCTGCATCAAAAAGGTTAAAGCCCACAAAGGCAAAGGGTTCTGTGCCAATGAAAAATTTTGTGGAGTTCCGTGTCACGAATATATCAGAATTTGCCGCATCCGATTGCCAGTCTAAGACAGTGCTCTTTAGCTGTAAGAAATGTGATCCTGCAATGGCTGTTGCTAAGAGAACTCCTAAGATAAGTAATGGTTTGACAACACCGCTTTTTTTCATCTTTTTAATTCTATTTTTTTAACGGAGAGAGCGCAACACACAATCCGTGATAGGTGCGAGTGCGTTGAGTTTAGTGCGACTCTAAAAATTCGATAAAAAGAAGCATCGTGTGAGCACGTTCTTCGAGCTCACCTTTGAGAGATTGTTGCCATAAAACATCGAAATTTTCTGGCAGTTTTTTAAGCGAAGTTATATTTTTAAATGCAGTAGAAGATGGGGGAGTTGGCACACCATTTAAAAGGTAAAACCCTTCTACAACTTTCCATAAATTACTTGATACATGAAAGCTTAAAAAAGCATGATTTTGCGATTCATGTGCAGCGCGTATTTTTGACTTCGCACTCGAAAGCCATTTTCGGGGAAAAGTAATAGGAACATACCCGTCAAAAATCTCTTGAGCCAGCACTTTTAATTCAATGAGTAAATCTTCAGGATCGTACACGGCTTTTGCATCCATCCATTGATAAATATTCATGGCATCTTTCTTCATTTTATTTTTAAAACCAATAAGTGAATTACTTTTAATTTCAACGGTTACACCGTTTATCGTTTTTTCTTTAAATGAGTGCCCCTTTTTAGTAATTACTAAAATATCCAAATCTGAGTCTTTGGTGGCATCTCCTCGGGCGACACTTCCAGTTACCATAACTGCCCGATTTTTTTGTTGAAGTTTACTGGCTACCTCGGCGAGGACTTTTTCATGCTTTGTCATAGGTTTTAATATATCATGGAATATAACACGAGCATGATATTACTTTTTGCTTTCGCATTTTTAGCAGGAATTATTACTGTCTTGTCACCGTGTATTCTCCCAATTCTTCCAATCGTTTTGACTTCATCTCTTGGTACCAGTAAGAAGGTTGAACGATCACGCCCATATGGGGTTGTCATGGGATTTATTTTAGGTTTCACCTTTTTTACTCTTTTTTTGTCTACAATTGTACGAATTTTGGGGATACCTGCCGATAGCTTGCGACTGTTTTCTGTATTTGTAATTGCTCTATTTGGTGTTTCACTTTTAGTACCCAAATTTCAGGCAATGACTGAGCAGTTGTTTGCAAAAATGTCTTCGATGATACCCAGTGGCCAAAGCCGAACAGGTTTCACAGGCGGTCTTATTATTGGCCTATCGATCGGACTGCTATGGACACCGTGTGTTGGCCCTATTTTGGCATCTGTTATTTCTTTGGCGATAACAGGAACAGTAACCATTCAAGCTGTTTTAATCACCTTCTCGTACTCACTCGGAACGGCGATACCCATGTTTGCAATAATTCGAGGAGGGCAGAGCGCCCTCAAGAACGTACCATGGCTTCTGAAAAACCTATCAAATATTCAGAAAATATTTGGAATTCTCATGATACTTACTGCAGTCGCAATTTTCTTTAATTTTGACAGAACATTTCAGACATTTATTTTAAATAAGTTTCCCAATTACGGTTTGGGGCTTACTCAAATAGAAGACAACAAACTTGTTCGTGATCAGCTGGGACAAAAACAAAATACTGAAGTAAAGCCCGAAGACATGGGGAAGCCAATGTTTAGTTTGCTGAATAAAAAAGGTATTACTGCGCCTGAGCTTATTTCCGGCGGCCAATGGTTTAATTCAGATCCACTTACGCTTACGCAACTAAAAGGAAAAGTGGTGATCATTGATTTTTGGACATATAGCTGTATCAACTGCCAACGAACACTGCCGTATTTGAAGGATTGGTATGCAAAATATCATGATAAAGGACTCGAAATAATTGGTGTTCATGCGCCAGAATTTGAGTTTGAAAAAAGCCCAGTAAACGTATCAAAAGCAATAAAAGACTTTGCACTCAAGTATCCGGTCATGCAAGACAATAATTTTGCGACATGGCGCGCGTACCAAAACCAATATTGGCCTGCGAAATATTTCATTGATAAAGAAGGTTTTATTCGGTACACCCATTTCGGTGAGGGTGAGTATGATAAGAGTGAACAAGTCATTCAGGAACTACTTAAAGAAGCGGGAGCAGCTGAACTTCCTACTACCATCGACAATCCAACCTATACCGTTAGTGTTGGTACGCCAGAGTCATATTTGGGATATAAAAGAATTGAATATCTTGCAAATAGTACGCAACTGAAGCCGGATGAACGAAGTACATATAGTGCCCCTCTTTTTTTGGGAAATAATCAAATGAGTTTTGTGGGGAACTGGACGGTTATGAGCGAATATGCAAACCCTGAAAAAGGGGCAATACTGAATTTTAAATTTGATGCAAAAGAAGTGTATTTGGTAATGAAACCAACAAATAATAATTCTTCAATAAAAGTATTTATAGATGACAAAGTGCAATATCCTGGCGAAGATGTCAAAAACGGCATCGTAACGCTTGAAGCGGACCGCTTATATAAACTCGTGAAACTTCCGGATCGAGGTATTCATACGTTGCGCCTTGAGTTTCAAGACAACAATGCTCAGTTGTTTGCGTTTACATTTGGGTAATCCTGAGTCTTATTCATCGTTGACTCAGCTCAGCTTTCTTGCTTAGATTAAAGTGCCTATTTATTGCTATGAATATTACTGACGAGTCACAAAAAACACTTCAGGAAAAACTTCATCTGTTTCGAACGTTATCAGGTAGTCAGTCATACAAAAAAGCTCGAAGTGCTCTATCACTTTTTGTTCTTGGGGTAGTTGCAATAAGTTCACTGTATTTTGCAAACAGAACAAAACAAACACCTCAGCCACAAAATTCCTCAGCTCAAACGCTTCAGTCAGTACGTTTTATGAATGTTTATTACATTCCTTCAAATAGCAATTATGCTGGTAAGACTACCTACTTAAAAAATCTTCGTGATGGGGTACGAATGCTCTTAGGGTATGCTTCTGCTTACCACCACGACTTAAATAAACAAGTTGTACAATTTGACGAAGTTGGCCCACTGTATACAAGAAACGAACAGCGTCCTCATATAGATGGCTCAACCGATGAAGTAAGAAAACAAAAAACTCTTACAGCTATTCTCAATGACACTCAAAATAACGCAGAAAGCATTTGTTCTGTGGTGAATCGAATGCATCTTGATGAGGTGTGGTTGTGGTTTGATCCCACTGTGGATGATGCACCAGGGGAAGAGTTTGTCATTATGAACAATACCAGTAGCTACGGAGCCCGGTATCCTGCCGATACCTGTCCAAATGGCACCCAAACATTTGTTGTTATGGCTTTTGATTACCATGCTCCTGCACAAAATGCAGTCCACTCATTTGGACATTATTTGGAAACGTTGCTCGATAATATGCAAGGTGACGATATGTTTGTAGGACGTTTCATGGGGGCAGCTTACTATCCAAACGACACGGTATATGGCATACCAAAAGATCCCTATATTTTGTCGGAGCGCTGCGGAACGGTTCACACACCTCCAAATATTCCTCTTGATAAAACAACTGGACGGTATGCGGGGTATGACTACACAAACGCAAATCAAATTACCAATAACAAGTGCTGGAATTGGACTCCCGATGGTTCTGGAACAGCAACCTCTGTGAGTGCACAGACGTGGATAGGTATGCCAACACCTCAACTTCCTTCAGGACTCATTACCAACAATGGTGAAAATTACTATCTGTGGTGGATGCAGAATATGCCTCATTCAAGTAATCAGGTTTATTTTAATGGCAAAAAGATTCCAACGTGGTGGGACTTTGTTGCAAATACAGATGCACAAATTATTAAATATCAAAGTGATAGCACCTACTGGATGAACCCAGATTTATGGCCTCCGGTGGCGGCAACCAAAACGGCAGTATGCACTGGCACTTCTGGCTATTATTCAAGTTGTACCTATACACCAGGTAGTACTGTGCTCGGGACTCACACCGAGAACAATCAGGTTTTGGCAGCAACCACGTATGACAATATTGCGCTGGTGACTGTTGCATATGGCACAAATAATCCTATTAGTGTTTCTAATATTACTTTTTGTGGAGATGCTATGACTCGAGTAGGAGCAGGCCCCTCAAATGGTGGGGGAATGAAGACTGAAATGTGGTATCGGCTTGCACCAAAAAGTGGAGTTTGTCCGGTGACCGTACGTTTTAGCGCCGACCCAGGACAGAGGATTGTAACTACCACAATCTTTAATAATATCGACCAAGTAAACCCTGTAGGTGCAAATACCACTGGTGGATTTTCGGGGCCGTATACGGCAACTCCGGGAAGTATTAGTGCCACACTTACCGGGCCAAAGGACAGCTTAATGGTGTGTACCTATGCACTGTACTCAGAACAATCAAATCCACCCAGTGCAAACAATGCAACTGCGAATCCTGGAACTTTGCAGTTATGGAAATTTGAGCAACCTAAATTTGATACTGGCCAAATTGCAAACGTATGGGCAGGAATTGGTGGCGGGGTTCAGCGAGTTAACGATAATCAAAGTACAACGTTATCGTGGAAAACCGTAAAACAGCAACCACAAAGCTACACATGTGCCAATCTAAATGTGAAACCCTTCACCATCCCATTAACCACACCAGCCCCCATTCCAACCCCAATTCCATCAATCAGTCCTACGAGTACCCCAACGCCTACAACAGTACCAACCCCCACAGCCACACCTCTTAGCTACTTGCTTGTTCCAAAAGATCAAATAACTGCTGTTGCCACCAGTTACCATGTGGGCTATGAACCACAAAAAGCATTGGACACCAATACCTCAACGATATGGCATTCCGAATGGAGCCCGCTGGCTGCTCTTCCACAACAAATAACAATGACGCTTCCCAATATATATAAAGTGGGGAAGATTGGATATTTACCTCGACAAGATGCCGTGAACGGAACGATTACTGGATACAAAGTTCTGGTGAGTACCAATGGTACAAGTACCACTACTGTTGCAACGGGAACATGGGCTGATGATACAACGCTCAAATCTGTTACTTTTACTCCAGTCGATGCAAAGTATGTATCTCTCGTCGTAACATCAGGACACGGAGGCTATGCATCAGCTTCCGAACTTGCTGTGTGGTATGTTGGAACGCCATCGACACCTGTACCCACCCCTGTTCCTACTGCCACTCCAACATCTACTACGAGTTATTTTCAGATTGCACCCTCACAACTTTCCGCTGTTGGTTCAAGTCAACATGTGGGGTATGAGTCGGCAAAGGTAACCGATAACAACACAGCAACATTTTGGAATAGTGAATGGAGCCCGTATGACCCGGCTCCGCAATCGATAAAAATTGCACTCGGTGGGCTTTTCCCCGTTTCCAAAATTATCTATACTCCACGCCAAGATGGCTCTCCTGTGGGGAATATAACAAGTTACAAAGTTTCTGTGAGTAATAACGGAGTAACCTATTCGCCTGTGGCAACGGGGACATGGGCTGACGATCAAACACCGAAAACTGCAGCGTTTTTCCCGACGTTCTCAAACTATGTAAAACTTGAAGCGATAAAAGGAAATTCGGGGTATGCATCTGCATCCGAAATATCAATTTGGCAAACACCAATCAATCTCTCGTATTCGAGCACTGCAACTGCAACCAGCCAACACGTTGGCTACGAGGCCTATCGTGCTACTGATACGAATGTCGCTACATTTTGGCACAGTGAGTGGAATCCATACTCAGCCCTTCCTCAATCACTTGTTCTCAATCTTGGAAAGCAATTTACGGTAAAGGGAATAGTTTATATGCCACGCCAAGATGGAGCGCTCGCCGGAACCATAACTGCATACAAGATTTATACAAGCTTAGACGGAACAAATTACCAACTTGCGTACACGGGCACCTGGCCTGACGACTCAGTTTATAAAACAGTGATGTTTACTCCCGTTAACGCTTCATATGTAAAGATACAGGTAGATGGAGGAGATGGAAGCTATGCCTCAGCAGCTTTATTAGCTATCATTTACTGAGTCTGACAATATTCCAATAAACCCCGTGTTTATGGTATAATGCAAAGTATTCTCAATTAACAAAGGAGAATAGATGTGAGTGATTTTCGCACATTGATGCAACAAGGACACGATTTGTACATGGCAGCAGCAATCGCGCGTGGTAATGTCATAGTCTGGCAAAGTAATTTGTACCAAGCAATCGGATATGTCAGTGAAGCATTGCTTGTCGCAAACGAAAATGCAGAACACGCACGAGCATATTCGCAGCTTGCTGAAATTCACCAAGAACTTGGAGACTTGGACTCAGCAGAAAAGTATCTTCGATATATTTTCGAATATGTGCCAGATGACATCATTGCATACAGTCATCTTTTGCAAATTGCGTGTTTACGCTACAAGTCTCTCACGATAGCTCCGTCTGAGTTATCGCTTTCTAAGCGCGGTGAGACAGGTGCAGCCCTGAAGCGAGAGGGCCGAAAAACGTTGCAGGGTCATCGGATTGACCAAAATGCAAAAGTACTCATAGAAAAGGCCTATTCTCAAATGTCGATGGGGCAACTAAACGCCGCCGTATATATTGGGGTCTTGAAGCAAACCATTGAGTTTGCAGTACCATATCTTATCGCCTGTTCGAAGTTTGAAACGGTGAGGGAATTGTACCTCTTGGTCATAGTAGGGCCGTGGCACAATTATTTTCTTACTGATGCAGTTGCGTTTGATCTCACTACACTTCAGGTAACTGCGCGCAGGGGCATGTCTAGTTTATGAGAATGGTGCGGTGGCTTTTGTCACCGCATTTTTTATTTGAAGTAAATATTCACTTTAAAACAAGTCAATATATTCTCTATTAATTCCCTTTACAAATGTTTTCTTCGCCAGCTTATTATCGACATCTCCATACAGATCGGATTCACGATCAAAGTAATAACGTTCCTCGCCTTGAGCATCATTTCTACCTCGTTCTTTTGTAAGAATTCCTCCGCCAGTTGGTTCAGGAGAATCGTTTGAAAGTATTCCAGTTTCTTTCGCAAATTCATAAAGTTGCTCATGGTTTATCTCCCATGTGGCCCCACCAATGATAAATTGACCTTTATCATGGGGATTTTCACCGGAGCTTGGAATAAATACATAACTGATATGCTTGGTTTCATCACTGATGGGAAATACTTTAGTAAGTCTTCTATCGAGAGTTATTGCGTCTTCTGTGTCTTTGCCTTCCGCGTCTTTAATTTTTATCTTGAGCGGCATATATTCTGCTTCATATTGCTCTACATTACGAAGTCCGCGACTTCCGAAACTTTCTTCCCCAGAATTACCTTTGTCTTCCATACGTCACTATATCAGGTAACTGTTCAAATATACAATAAACTAATTGAAATAGACCCATAGAATTGTACTAAATACCAGTTGATGATAAAATTGGAAGCCATAAATTTGGCAATAGGTGAAGTTATGTACAAGGAGTAAGGATTCATGTCACAGACTTTAGGTGGGAAGATCGGTATGTTGTTCAGAATGACTTTGCACGACATTGTCGATAAGGCTTTGCATGGGAATCCAATTGTAACCTTAAATGAATATTTGAGGGACCATCAAGAAGCCTACGACCAGATGGAAGAAGATGTTGCTGCAACAGGGGGAAACTTAAAAACAGCCCGCCGAAAAGTTCAAGAGTACACCGACTATATTTCTCAGTTAAATGATGAAATTCAGGTGATTCTCACGAACGCTGATCCAACTGACGATTACAAGGCCAATAACAAGGCCACAGAATTGGTAGGGCAGGAAGAGCTGCTCGAAAATCAGAAAAGGGTTCTTGATTCAGCCGAAAAGACATATAAGGCAGTATCTGACACCCGCGACAAATTGCAGGGCAGAATTATTTCCTTGAAGAATCAAATTGCTCTGCTGAAAGCAATCAAATCAGAAGCAGATGTTAAGAACATGAGTGCAGATATTCTGATTAAATCTGCCAATATTCTTTCATCTGGGTCCGTGTCCGTAGAAAGTTTGGCTGAAACAATTCGGGCACGTCGTGATCAGGCTGATGCACGACTTGAAATGGCGATGGAAAAAGTTAACTCATCAGGTGGCGATAATTTGGTTCAAAGCAAGGCAGATGCAAAGCTTGCAGAAATTCGTTCTCGTTTGGGCATTAAAGATGAAGCGTCCGGATCGTCGACTACTTCTCTTGACATGACGCCTGATGAATTGCAGAAAATAGCTGCTGGATCGTAAAATTTGAGGTTTGGGCGGGGTGTTTTACACCTCGCCATTTTTTTGTCGAAAAACATCACTTTTATTTCAAAAGTTGAAATGTATCAATCACTGCATCTACCTCGTCCTGGTACCCTTTTCCTTTTGGATCACTCACAGAATATGCAATAACCACTGCGGTGAACGATTGTGGACTTTTTTGGAGTACTACATACGTTGTTGTGCCTAACCCTCTGAGTTCATACGTAAATCCCGGGTAGTTATTTACAGTCACTGCCTTTTTTGGCTGAACACTTTCACTCGTTCCATCTGAGATCATTTGTTTGATATGCGCGTCTACCCATTGTTCTAGTGTTTGTGAATTCAGTTCGACTGACTCAAACACCATGAGCGCTCCATCTGTCATTTCACTTTGTGGCCGTTCTGTTTCACCTCTTTTATAAATGCGAATATATTTAGGGTCTTTCGTATCGAGTATGTAATCATTCGGGTACAAGAACGAGTATCGATTATCTGGATCTGAATAGCTACTTCCACCTGCTTTTAGGGTATCAACAAAGGGATTTGTAGTTGGAGACGGTTTACTTGAATTAGCTACAAATGTTTCTGGAGGCATTGGCTCTTTACCTTTGGCTGAGTACAGTATCGCAATAGCAACAACGCATATTCCGGCAATCAACAGTGTTTTCTTCATATCGTTATTATAAAACACCATTGTAAGGATTTGGTATGGAATATGTCCCAGCTTGTCTAGAAAAGTATTTTGTACTACTATGTGGTGCAATGGCTGAAAGACCTCAATTTGGAATAGAACTTCTCACCGAACAGCAACGACTTGCGACAAACGGTGTATACACCGGACTTCGAGACAGGGAAGACCCAATAACATGGCGGACCATGGCTATTCAAATGCGATCTATTTTAGGGTCAAGCAATCCAGAACGAGTACCTGCGACCGCATCACTTCAAGAGGCAACAACTTTTGTGGAGGAAATGACTCGGGGAACCTATATGGAAAATCTGACGCCAGAAATTTTGTATGCATTAGGGTACAAAGAAATAGAAGACGGGGGGCACTTGGATACGTTGATTATTTCCCCACGACACGCTCCTGACGAGTTGTTTTGGAAACTGGCCGACCAACTATCTGAAGAGGGCCAGCAAATTGGTGTGTTTATTCCTGTCGGGCATTATGCAGATCATGAACCCAGGATCTTAAGTCCTCGCAAATTGTTTCATGACGTTGATAATGTGGTTCTCATTGGTTCAACACAATATATGTATGGGGGAAGTGTGAGTGTATTTGTTGAAACATTAAATTTACTTCGTAACGAAGAGTTTGCGCCAAGAGTGAAAAACGTATCTGTTGTTATCCCGATGTTTGCAGGAAGTCGGGGACACAAACTGGGGCAGGCCCCTGAAATTGGATATGAAGTTTTGCAATCAAAATCTATTCCTGCACGATTTTCACTTGACGTAAAAGACGTACTCGACGAACTCGGAGAAAACGCACCGAATGTACAATTTTTTTCGGTAGATATTCACAATGAAGAGTACCCAAATGATGAATTTGTTCGGCGCGGTTTTGAATTTACTTCAATCGGTCCTGAAGACAGTTTTGCCCATGCAGTAGTCAGGGAAATAAAAGAGCAAAAGTTGCAAGAGCTTCCACTTCGACTTATTGCAGTCGACAGGGGTGCTGTCAAAAGAACTGAAAAACTTGCAATTGAAATTCTTAAATTACAATCAAATGGTTATAACTTTATTGATGTTGTTGAAGTTAAAAAGGTTCGTAACACAGCAGGACAAGTAGAAAGTGCGAGTGTTGAGAAAATTGTTAGAATGAGCGCTGAGAGCGACGTAGTTACGAAGACCGTAATAGAAATGAGTAGTGAGGAATTGGCAGCGGCTTTTATACGAGTAACCGATGACGACATGCTCGATTCCGGAAGGTCTGCCAAAACAGATGATGTATTAATTGACCAATTGATGCCAAACCCAAAACTCAAAATGACGGTTGTTTCTCATCCCGTTATGTCAGAAGGCGTGAGATCTGCGCTTGATAATACCGGGTCTGATGTGATTATTGTGGGTAACACCTTAACAAACCCAGAGCTGTATAAAGACAGTAGGGGAAGAGTACGGGTAGTTGATTTGTCTTCTGACATTTCAAAAGCAATTAATCAAAAGAAATAAAATTTATTCATGGAAGCAGTTAGTAACATAATTCAAAATGTAATCGCATTATCAAAAACTAGAATATTTCTGATTGTTGCGATTGATGGAATGCCAGGTGGTGGAAAAAGCACCTTGGCTAAGCATTTCTTGAGAGCTAACCCAGATATTCAGATAATTAAAACAGATAGTTTTTTTGATTTTAATACCAATCAAAACGACCTCAAGAGGCTACATCAAGTATTATCAGATATAAGAAGTGGAAAGACTGCTCATTTCAGTATTTATGACTGGAGTTTAAAGAAAAATGTACAGGCAAAATCGATTGAGCCCAAGGGAATTATACTAGTGGAAGGAATCTGTTCGCTTGATACTAATCTTGTTCACTTTTACGATTACAAAATATGGGTGGATTGTCCTCCAGATATTGGAATGAAGAGAGCTCTCTCTCGTGACAAAGGTGCAAATAGAGAACTGTGGGAACTAAAGTGGATACCAGAGACAATTGATTACATAAACACACAACATCCTGACAAAAAAGCGGATACGGTAATAAGCGCCGCAAATATTCCCGTTTTTATCTGACATTCGACCCCGGACAAATTATTTTGGGCAGGGTTACATAAAAATGTTCGAACACTGATTCTCACTCAGTTGCGTTAGCTCGTCAATGCGGAGTGGCGGCTGCCCCTGCCCGCCATGCTTCGCATGCGATGCAGGCAGGCGCCTCAGCCGCCACATTATTTGCTTGAGGCCGTTGGCCTCATCTTTACGCTTTCGCTTCGCTCAAGCTATTTTTTGCGCGCTACAGCCGCTTCGCGTCTGGTCTATATTTGCCCCTTACAAGGAAAGTGCGGGGTATTCTTTTTCAAAGAATATCTGCTTACGCAAAGCAAACGGTATAAGCGCCTCAAGTTGCCTAACGGCAAAGCCAAGCTACGCAAGGCTTGAGGTTCCCTAGCTTCGCTAGGAAAGAGGCTAGTTGGTCGCTTTGCGACCAAACCGTTTGTGCCTGCGGCTCACTCCCGTGTGGCCCCGCTAAGCGGGGGAGGCACCGCACCGTTTCGGTGTCAAAAGGGAACCGTCCGTCGTCTAAAGTATTTTATACGTCACGGTTAAAAGGCCGAAATTTCGACACTTCCACCGTTTAACGGACCGTTCCCACCGTTAACGGTGAAATGAGGCTAATTTGTAACGGACCGTTAACGGTCCGCCTGCCCGACCTTTGGCGGGTTGTTTACGGTTAGCGGTTGTTAGTGGTACTCTGATATATGCAACCCGATGATTCAGGTAGCTCAACTCCAAATTCACCACACGCTCAAACTGCCAAAAAACAGAAACGAGGCACCCATGGTCAGTTTGTAAAAGGAGATACAAGCTCAATGCCCCAAGCAGAGGTAAAGCCGCCTTCATTTGTAAGTAAATTAACCTCAGGGTCTGGAGCTACCGACAACACCCCTCCACTATTGAGTTTTAAAATCACAAATCCCGTTACCTACTTAAAGCTCTGGTGGAGGAAAATAATGAGTAATGAAGGGATTGATTTCAGATTTAGAATTCATCCAATTACAGCAGTCGTAATTACGCTAATTATCTTAGGTGGAACTTTTAGTGCAGGCTTTATCGTTTCAGCTCTCAGGAATGTCCCAGTTGTAAGCCAGTTTATCCCAACCCCAACACCTCTTCCTGCTACACCAAATCCAATTCGAGATACTGCTTTTACTGGGATCTTACGGAAGGTGGCAACTAACCAATATTATTTACAAACAGGAGATGGTCAAGCAGTTACATTACAGGTCCCAACAAATGTTGATTTAGAGAGTTTAATTGGCAAAAGAATCTTTGCCAGTGGAAAATATAATACCCAAACAGGAATACTTCTCGTAGAAAATGCCACATCCCTAGAAGTTCTTATCAAAAGCACAAGTGTTCCAACCAGTTCACCAAGTCCAACACCCACACCTGAGCCAACTATTTCTCCTGCAGAAGTGACACAGTAGAGTCTGCCAAAATTTTCATAGTGTCATAAACCTTCTTGTCTTTGTAATCCTTTATTGCCAGTTGCAGGTCCGTACAAGCTAAAAGAATAGTGTCTACGTTTTCAAACTTACCAAGAATCTCAAACAATTTATCTTTATCTTCGTAATTAGTGTTATTCATAACAAGCCTCTCAATTATTTCTCCAAGACTTTCTTGATCTGAGTCCGCCGGCAATGTTGTCTCAATATCTGATTTTTCAAAAACATCGTTATAGAGTCTATGTTTAATTGTTGTAGAAGTAGCAAGTAGTCCAACTTTAGATATATTTTCTTTTTTTAAGAAGTTCTCTGTCTCTTCAACAATACTCAAAACAGGGATTTTTACGGATCCTCTGACTTCTTTGATAAATATATGAACAGAATTGCAGGGAATTACAATAAAATCGGCTCCTCCTGCTTCTAATCGCTTGGCAGCGTCTACCAAATATGGAATATATCTCTCTTCATTCTTACTTTCTTCAATAAGCTCCCGTTCAACTTCATATTCCAGTGGAACGCTGTACATAAGAATAGGAGGTCTGGAGAGTTTATTCGTTTCAAAGCTTTTAGAAATAATTTCCAAATAAAATTTAGCCGTTGTTTCCGGTCCAAGTCCTCCAATTATTCCAATAGTTTTCATATAAGGAATTATATCAGCGTTGTGGTTTGTCTAGCCACCTAATGTAGTAGCATATTGCTTGTGAAAGTAATAAAGAAAAACAGATTTACCAAAGCCCGTGGAGGAAGTTCAAAGCTTCTTGTTTTATCGTGCGCCAAATGTGGTAACGAAATAGTAAATTATCAAAAGGATGGTATAGGAACGTTACTACGTTTGTATTTAGATAGAATAAGAGGTCCAAGAGAATTATTAAATTCAATTGAAAGTGTTCACGAAAAATCAACCATGCCAAACTTAGTATGTGATCACTGTAGTGCACTAATTGGAGTCCCAATGATATATGAAGTAGAAAACAGGTTAGCTTTCAGATTAATAAGAGGAAGTTTTTCAAAGAAGACATTATGAAATCACTACTTAGTAGTTCCACTCGCTAAAAAAATACTGGCCCTAAATGGTTAGGGCCAGTCCGTCACGAGTTAACAGCTTGTAGCTGTTATTCCTCGTCCCCAGTGTCATCCTCGTAGTAATCATCATCGTCATCATAGGACCACGATGCTGGGTATAGATCTTTGCGAGCTTCCTCAAACTTTCGTTCAAGGTCGTCTATGACCTCTTCGGGAAATGATTTCTGCTTACGCATATCTCGGATAAAAGTGATCCACTCACCCTCCAGCGCGCCTACAGTCATTCCCCCGAAAATCGAATGGCAGACCTCAATACCCTCTCCCCACTGGCTCATGCGCTCCTTGTTAAACTCGCTAACTAGCCTCTCATACTCTTCTTGTTCTTCATAGTAGCGGTCTTCAGAGTACATTTCCATTTCGTCATACTGCTCGTCAAGCATTTGCTGATATTCAGCATCCGCAGACGCTTCGGCATTCTTCCATTCCGATCGTAGCTCTTCTGTATACTCGGTTTCGGTTAAAAAACCTCCACACTCTATTTGAAAACAGCTTCTACAACGACCGTTTAGGGAGAAATGATCACTGCGTGTATGTCCGCACCTTGCACAGACTTGGCTTTCAAATTCAGCTTGTTTAGCTGCTTCTATTGCCGCATCTGCATCAACTTTGGCCCAGTACCATTCCCAGGCCTCGTCGATTGCCTCTTGTTCCATCAGCTTATAAAGCTGCCTAGACAGTAGGCGTTTGAACATAGTGTTGAAAATTGGTATATAACGTGCAAACTTCATCCAATGTACCTGTTTCATTTGAAGGAACTCCTTTGCTAATCTTGCAGCGATATTGCCGCTAACTAACCAGTGAGCTCCTACCCGCTTACTCCAAAAAAGGAGGGGAAAAGGGCTGAAATTTTACTTCCAAATAGTCCTGATATCCCGAACAGACTGTCTGGATGCCCATTGCTGAGCTTTTCAACTTACCTATAGTACCACATTTGAACGTTTATATAAAGTATATATAATTCAAGTATGTCAAAAATTGAAAAGAAAATACTTCCTGAATACTTTGAACCAATCCTGCAAGGGAAGAAAAAGTATGAGTTACGTTTAGCGGATTGGGAGTGCAAAGAAGGGGATACCCTGCTTCTTAGAGAATATGATTCTGAAAAGCGCGAATATACAGGTCGTGAATTAGAGAAAAAAGTGTCGTACGTCGCCAAATTTAAAATTGATGATTTATTTTGGCCGAAAGAAGAAATAGAGAAGTATGGAATTCAAATTATCTCTTTAGAGTAACTCTTTTAATATTCTCTCAGCTATTTCATACTGGTCAGGGAAATTTAGATACTCTTTCAAATCACTTCTTTTTACCCATCTAACCTCTCGTATTTCCTCAGGTTGTATTTTAATTTCTTTTTTGTCACCTGTGAACCTAACTAAAAAGTACATTTCTTCTTGTCCTCTGTAAGTTTTGCCTTCCTTCTTCTGCCTTCTTGCAATTACGAACGGTGGCCAGTCATATCTTGTAACCTCTTTGCTTTTCTTGAGTATCTCAAAATTGTCTGTTCCAAGTTCCTCTTTAAATTCTCTTAAAAGTGCCTGTTCAGGAGTTTCACCTTCTTCTATCCCGCCTCCGGGGTAATTCCAATCATTTTCTTTATAAATTACGAGTTGATCAAGTAAAAACTGCCCCTCATTATCCATCACAAGTCCGCAAACTTTTTTCCTGTATCCCAAATTTCCATGAAGTTTTAAGTATTCTGCATATGAATTCTGAACTGCCTGAGTAAAAGGGGAGAGCCTTGTAATTAGGTTTTCATCTATTTCATTGTTCTTGGCATATTCACGAATTACATCTCCAAACCATGCTCCATCTTTAACTTTTTTAGAAACTTCCTCTGGTAAATGTAGTTCTTCCCCTTCACCAATAAATTCCTCACCATCTTTTGTAATTAAACAGGAGTAGGTAACTAAATGATATCCGTCATCGTAGTCATGAAGCCCTCCCTCCAGTCCAAAGTAAAAAGCGGCATCAGGTTTCAGTTCTCTTGCGTGTTTTGCCCTGTTTACTGCTCCCTGTTTTGTTTCCTCTTTGTCTAGTGGTTGGGTAGAAATCTTAGAATCAGCTTTTGTGCCTTCCACATCTACTTCCAAATGAAGTTCTTTGAGAGCACTCTCTAAAATTTTCAATTTATCTTTGCTTTCTGAACCAAGTATTATTTTCATTTTTTATTGTATAGCTCAATTGCATCCTTAAACATTGCGTCTCCTGTCACTTGCCATTGAACATATTCAGTTACTTTTTCCATTGGAACAAATTTGCGTACCCAAGTATTACCATTCGCAGGGTCAGGTGTCTGAGGAAGTAATTCTTCAACTTCACATATACATCTAATTTGGTACCCTTTTCGTTCAGGGTTGCTGAGTGGGTAGGTAAGTTGGGCTCCAAGAAGTTTTATGTTTTTTACTTTTACATCTACTTCTTCAATCATTTCTCTCTTTAGGGTTTCTTCTATTGTTTCATCTCCTTCAGGGTGACCACCTGCAATTTGCCAAGGACCTTTCTCGCTTGATTTACAGATAAGTATTTCGTTTTTATCATTGAAACAAATTCCATAAACCTGATGATATGGTTGGAATTCCTTCATTGAATTCCCTTTTATCCATATATGCATAAATTCAGTACCATTCCAAACCATTTTGTTTTGTGGATATTTCATTTAATTAAATATTTTATTAATTTCATTGTAGCCTCGGCTCTTGAATCTAAACTTCCCGTTAAAATATCTTTCCAAATCTCATCAAAGTTCTCTGGTAATTTTTTAAGTGTTTTTATTCTCCTAAAAGCAGTTGTTGAAGGTGGAGTGGGAAGAGAGTTAATGATGTAGAGGCTTTCAACAATTTTCCAAAGGATATTTGAAATGTTAAATCCCAAAAGTAAATCATTTTTAGATTGTTTTGCAGATTCTGTTTTGGCAAGTGAACTTTCAAGCCATTTTTTAGGTAAAACAGGGGGAGTGTAACCGATCAAAATGTCCTCTGCATATTTCTGAAGTTCAGAAAGTAAATTGTCTGGGTCGTGAACTGCTTTAGCGTCAAGCCATTGGTAAACATTCATTGGCTCACCTTTCATTTTCTGTTTAAAACCTTCAAGGGTATTAGTTTTAACCTCAACCAGTCTGCCCTCTATCTCTCTTTCCTCAAAAGAATGTTCAGTTTGAGAGACCACCAATAAATCAATGTCAGAGTTTGGGGTATCTTCATTTCTGGCCACACTGCCTGTCACAAAAACCGCCAAATTGTCTTCTTCTAAGTCGTAGCTAATTTCTTTCAGAACACCCTCTGTTTTCATATAAATGGGTTTTTGCCACCAAACAATATCTCTGGAGTGTGGTTGTTAATTCTATCTTCAGTTATTCCATACTTTTCGGAGTAGAGTTCGTCAACTGCACAAAACTTTGCTTTTGAATAATCCAAACCAAGTTTTTCAGAAGCATTTTTAACGTCATTCTCGCTTTTTCCTTCTATCTCAATAAATGGTTCCAAAAACGGCCACTCGTCAATTGTAACTTCTGTATTATCAAGCTCCCAAAGTTCTCTTTTTGTTTCCTGAAACGCTTTTTTCTCGCAACCAATTGTAGTTAAAAGAGTAACGGCTTCACTAAAGTCATCAACCTTAAGCTGAATCTCCTTTTGGTCTTCTATCTTTGTGCCGTCAATAATTTTAAGGCTCATTGTAATCTTATCTCCTTCATCCCGAACTCTAAGCCATCCTCCTTTTATTTCATGTCCTTTGGGAAGATTAAACACAGCTCTCTTTTGCATAAATTCAGGCCTAATCAGCTTCGCGTTAGCTTTTTTAAGAAGTTCGCGTGCTTTACTCTTTTCTATATTAGTAAATGTAGCTTCAAATTCTGTATACATAGTGGTATTTTACTACAAACCTCCCCTTGTAGGTAACATACCGCCTATCAGAAAAGCATTTTTGTCTAATTCTTTTTTGTTCATTAATTGGAAGACATATCGTATACTACTACGAAACCTTTGCTTACAATGACAGATTTAATTATTAACATTCCAGTTCACAACGAAGAAGAGAGATTGCCTGAGTTATTTGACAGCATTCAACGTGCTCAAAAAAATTATCATATAGAACTTGTACTTGTAAACCATTTATCTACTGACAACTCTATTGGGATAATAAACAGCATTCGGTCAAAGTTTTACAAAGTTAATGTGATTAACGAAATGTTTCCTTTAGCTTGTGGAGGTAAACCTAGAAATACTGGGTTTGGGGTTGCAATAAAGTTAGCAGATAAATATTTAAGTGAAACTGGTAAGCGTATCCCTATTGCAACTTTAGATTGTGATACTCAAGTCTCAGATAATTTTATTGAGGATGCAATGAAAAAATTAGCATCTGGGTATGATATTGTTACATTTCCAGAACGTTACAATCAAAATATTTTATTTAATTGGATAAAAATGCAGGATGTTTCGTTCCAAGAGAATGCAACAAAGGCATTGATTGGTTTAAATTGGTTCAGATACGAGTTGCTGTGGGGGTTAATTCTCAAAGGGATAAAGGAAACAAGAGGACCAGGAGGTTATGTTATGTCCTCTAACACTTTAAACATGCTTGGACATCTCCAACCATTGGATAAAAATGGAAAACCTGTAACTGGAGAAAATAATAGGCTTGGAATATTAGCTAACAGAATGGACCTAAAAGTATATTGCTCACCTTTTTATTCGACTGTTCATCCTCGTAGAGAAATTTCATCATACTCAAGAAAAAATATTCAAGAAAAAGGATATTCGCTAAACGAATTCGGTTCAGAGGTTTTTAAGTTAGCGAGACCCGTAAATGATTATCCTAAACTTAACGCTAAAGAATGGGATGAAAGTTTGGTTAAAGGAGTATCAAGAGCTTTAAAAATGTCTGCAACTAGAATAGCCTGTTATAAAAAGTTTGATGAATTTAGTGAATTATTTCCTAATATAAGTTGGAAAAAATTAGTTACAGCCTGTAAAAAATATATCGACTCAAATAATTTTGACGAAGACGAACTTTCTGTTACTGGCAGCTACATCTATAGAAACATGATAGACTTTGCCACTGAATCAATTGGCAAGGACAATTTCTCAAATTTAATTTTAGAAATTATCTCTTATATCCCGGATAATGAATACTTAAAATCTTGGGCTACGGATAATTCCGCTACCATTCAACCTACTAATTGCATTATAAAAGACTTGCAAATTAAATACATTAACGAATATGAGAACAGAAAAAGCTGAAACAATAGAACCACCATTGAACCCAGAAGAGCTTATACTTGTTGAGTATAAAAACGCAGGAATTGATATGTTGTCTCGGGAATTAATCTCTTCACTAGACGAGCAGGAGTCTAAGCCGATAGCTTACACCCATGAACTGTGGTATTCAAAAACAAAAACCATGCTTCCAAGCATTATTTCATCGGAAATTGGGATTGACCCAAAAGAAATAACTATGCTTTCTACATCCATTGACGTTTTGTGGACACTTTCAGTTATGGTTGACGATATTTATGATCAGGATACTCATAGGAGATCTAAACCTGCGGCGTGGACAGTGTTCGGAGCAGAACAAACCTACAAATCTGCTCAGGCAGGGTTTGAGGACGTTTTGCAAATCTTAGCAAAGCATTATGGTGTGAAATCAGCACAATTGTGCAAATCGAGCGTAGAAAGAGGATTGCAATCGATAAAGGATCATAAATTCATTGAACTGTCTTGTGGTTTTAATCAGCTTGTTGAAAACTATGGTAATCGTGATGCTTTCTTTGCGAGATTTCCTTTCGAAGCCCTTTCTATTCAATATCCAGAATCAGCCAAACAGCTTGAAGACTCAGCTATTGCACTCGAAAAGTATTATTTTGCCGGTCAGATAGGTAACGATCTGGATGATATGTTTAAAGAAGTAAATGGAAATTGCAGGTACAGTGATGTAAAGTCAGGATTAGTAACAGTTCCAACCAGGATTTTGTGGGAAAAAATGACTGAATCAGACAAGGAATCTTTTCTTGAAATTTTTGATACGAAAGAACTGACTGAAATACAAAATGTAATTCTTAACCAGTTAAAATACAAATATAGCGTTTTTGATAGGTCATTTGAAAAAATTGTTGAAAGTTACACTGAATCTATCAAAATTCTTCAGCCGATATTAAGAGAGCCTACACTGGAAATATTCAATGGACTTTGTAAATCACAATTGCAAAAATTTTCTAAATATAAAGCTCTTTAGAACCAAATCTCGCTTAGTCCTTTATTGGTTTCAACAATATCTCCTGTTTGTAGTGTACCTTCACTGAGAAATCTAATATATGCAGATTCGACTTTTCCATTGCCATCTATTGTCAAAATATTATCGGTGAGAATTACGCTCGGTCGGACTTGCAATAAAAAATTGTCAGAGGCTAAAGTTAATGAATTTGGGTAAAAATAACCAAGCCTTTCATGCATAGTTGAACCTTCACTCCCGATATGAAAACTATCATATGACCCAGCGAGATGTCCGTCTTTATAAGTCAATAAATGTCGTTCTTTATCGTTGAAGCCATAGACACATCCAAGTCTATCCCCAAAGAACCTACCAAATTTCCAACCTTTCAATAAGGTAGAAAGAACCTCTCTATTATTATCAGTATCTTTAATATCAAATCCATTGAACCAATTATGGTCGTGGTATCCTTCGCCATTGAAGGGCATAACTTTTTCACCTGAAATTATTGCCCCAGTAACTTTAGCCCTTGGGACCTCAACTTTCCAAAACATTCTTTCATCAGTTAAATGCATATTTTGGCTTGGCAGAAGTGGATCAAACAACAGATCAATCTTAGCCCTATCTGAATTACTTTCTAGATGATAAGCACCGTTTTCTATAGTGACTTTGTGGTTGGATAATTTAAGATATTGTGAGCTAGAACTAACGAACTTGTCGTCACTGACTTCATGATACGCAACAATCGGCTTATTGGGTTCATTTACAAACGCTGAAACTGTTGGATTATTTTGTCCTAGATGAGAGTAAAAGATAACAACAAGTCCAATTCCATCTTGGGAGGTCGCATCAAAATACCACCATTCCGCTTGAGAAGTTGAATGTTCAAACTCGGGCCCTGAAATATTGTGTAGTCTTTCATTGGAACTTGACATAGGAACATATTGTACATCTTGGTGTATAATCGACCAACAATTTCAAATTATGAGTCTAGTTGAACTAAAAAATGATTCTATTTTATCGGATATTAATTCTCAAATTGTTAAGAATTGGTTTGCCGACTATCTCGCCACGGGTGAGTTTGATCAAACCAAATTTGAACTTGAAGAGATAAACAGAGACGAAGAAGATAAACTAATACCCACAAGAGCCTTTTATTTTAAAGCGACAATTAATGATGTCGAATATTTTGTAAAGACTTTTCACCAAAGACAAAATTTCGTAGAATCAGAACTTATTAACAATAATGTTTTTGATAGATGTGAAGGAGTTAGAATACCCACTTTGCACCAGGTATTAAAGTCAGACTCATTCAGCCTGCTTGTGTATGACTATATTAAAGGGCAAACTTTACAGAGCTACTTATCAGATACTGAGGCGACAATGGAGAATAGCAAAGATGATATTATGTTGACCGTCTTAAATCAGTCTATTGCTCTCTCTTTATGTGCAGAAAAAGGCAATCCAAAAACAATAAACCTAGCTGGCCCAGCAAAAACACCCTTTTCTACACACATCCTAAATACTGACTTTTATAAGAAGTCTATGGAGGTTTATGAACCCTTCGCTATGTTAAAGCCAACTATTGAGGATTCATTCCCTGGATATATATTAGATAGACATCCTAGAAACATGATTGTCTCGAATAGTGATGTCTTCCAGACTGATTTTGAAATAGTTGGGCTTTCTTCTCCAATATTTGAACTGACTAAGATGTTGCGTGGAGGAGTTACTAAAACATATAAACCTGCAGCTCTCTCAAGCTTAGACAATGAAGAATTAATTCAGAAAAGTTTTTTAGAACTAAATGCATTTACTGCCGAAGAGGAAAATGCTTATGTAGATTATTATTTTTTTAATAGATATCCTGAGTATGGATCTAAAGAAAGAGACTTATTTCATTATCTCTATACAGTAGCGGCCGCGCATTCACATTTAAATTTAATGAATAGAGCACTTGTGGCGAAAAAAGCAGACCCTGATCTTAATATCGCGTCATCATCCGCCATGTATCATCTTTTGGGTTACTTAAGTCTTCAAGCTAATATTTATAACGGTTCTGAGTTGTTAAATAAAGTGGTAAGCAGAGATCAAATCCATGAGCTTAATTTGGTAACCAAAGAGATTGCAATCAATTTTAACTTAGCATATGAGTAGACCTGAATTTGAGCCTAACGAAGTGAAGGAAAGAGAATTATTTGGGCATAATATCATGATATATTCATCTTCGCTCCCAGGTACTATAGGGGGAATTCAAACTTGCAACCAGGCTCTCATTGAGAAAGTAGTCTCGCAAGGTGCTTCAGTTTGTTGGGTGTATCCTAGGACCGAAAAATCCGATTTTGAAAATATAGAATGGGTAAATAACCAAAACAGTAAGGTTCAATTCTTGCCACTTGAACCAGAAAATCAAACAAAGGAAGGGCTGAATAGGGCTTCAGATATCGCAATCAAAGAGTGGCAAGATCATCTTTGCCTACATAACGATACTGAAATACTAATAAACATGCCAAGTAATTTTGGTGAACAGATAGCCAATAGTATTCCTCAAAACTTAATACCCAAAACAACTTTATGGTTTCATGGAATGATAGATCTTAGTGAACAAGCGTTATCTAGCTTCGATACAAAACTATATGAAAAATATAAGCAAAGCGAAGACACTAGAGAAAAATGGAAAAAGTCGTTTCGAACACTTAGTGACAAAGGGTTTAAGTTTGTTTTGGTATCTGAACGTGTAAGGGAGTCATTCCTTAGAAATGAGGTGCTTAAACCTGATGACTACGTAGAAGTTTTGCCACCACCATCTGACATGTGTCACGAATGTCAGGGGAGCCAACGTGAGAAAATTACAGATATAAGAAATGGATTTGATATGGTGTCCACAACAGTTATGAGGATTGAACCGAGAAAAGGGATAGAGAATTTATTCCATTTAGGTATTGAACTTGAGAGTCAGCTTACTGACAATAGAAAAGTCAAGTTTATAATAGTGGGCGCCGATCAAAACTCAAGTTACTCTGATTTGTTAAAGACTAATGCATATACGCTCAATCAACGTCTTGGTGCTGTTCATTTTGAGATCGTAGAAGCAAAAACTGGACAAGCTCTATGCGACTATTACAATGCTTCTGATTTTTTTACAATGCCATCGATTACTGAATCATTTGGTTTGGTAGTGGTAGAGGCTGCATCTCATGGGCTTCCTGTTATATCCTGGGGGGAGCAGGATACTCTAAAGAGTGTTAATAGACTTAATGAATTGGGTTACTCTATCCCCTGTGAGCTAGACAATATTCATTTGCACGACAAAGAAGGTGCAAAATTTATTATTGACTTAATGAATGATCCTTTATATAAAACCACAATTGGTGAGAAGGCAAAAGAGATTGTCCTAAAAACTCAAAACAAAGCAGAAATTCTCAATAAATTAATATCAATAATTATAAATAAATGATAGACAACTTTGAAAAATATAACAAACTTTGGAAGTTATCACGGAACGTGAAACCTTTGATAATTCTGATAGGCGGTTATTGTGGTACTGGAAAGTCTACATTTGCAAGCCAAATAAAAGATAGACTAGATTTTATGAATATCATTCCAACAGGCGTAATTCGGTCAATTTACCAGAGTATATATTCAATAAATGAAGCTCCATATTTACATGGTCATACGTACAAATTATTTGATCTCGAAATGTATTCCAAGCTTTCTTTTGAAAAAGCAGTTATTGATTCGTATACAGACCAAGTTAATATTGTTGAACCAGGTATCGAGAAGTTAATTGAATTTGCACACAGTGAGGGTCAACAATACATTATAGAAGGTAATCACATTATGCCCTCTCTTGCGATGAAATACATTAATAAATCAAATGTAATCTCTTTGTTTTTTAAAACCTCAAACAATAGCACTCTTACCTTAAATATGACAGGTACAACTCATAAAAGGATATTGTCAGAAAAAGAGATTCTAGCTGCAATAAAACTTCAAGAACACACTACTGATGAGGTCAATAAAAATAACCTTCCTATATTTG
>JAKAKU010000049.1 GCA_021824385.1 bacterium
AGTTCTAGCAAGTGGTGAAAATATCTTTGAGTTCACACCTACAGAGGCGGGTCAAATTAGATTCAGTTGTGCAATGGGAATGTATTCAGGTTCTTTTACGGTCCTTAATTAAAAATATGAAACAACAATTTAAAATTTCAGGATTTCATTGTGAAGCCTGTACAAAAATTACTTCCAAGCGAATCGGCAAAATCGATGGAGTGAGTGAGGTGATTGCTGAACTCTCGACTGGTATTGAGACGGTTAATGCCAACCGACAATTAACTAAAGATGAAATAAACAATGCTCTAACTGGTACTTCATATAAAGCGATATGAACAACGCCTCTTCTACACACTTTAAAGTAAACGGAATGCACTGTGCTTCTTGCGAGCTACTTATTAAAGAAGAACTCTCCGACGTTGCTGGGGTGAAGGATGTCACTGTAAGCCATGTTACTGGTGAGGGAACAGTTCACACAGATGGAGAAGCAAACAAAGAAGCAATCCTCGCTGCTATTTCCAGGGCTGGCTACAAAGCAGAAATTGTAGGGAATGGAGTAATGCATATGGAAGTTCTCAAACCTATGCAAAATGTTGTTCAGCAGATTAAACCCCAGACTATTGCCATTCAAACCAAGACTGACGAAAAAGTTATTTTGTCACTTTTTGGTATGCATTGCAGTTCCTGTGCCGGTGTAATTGAAAAGAATTTGAAAAAAGTTTCTGGAGTAGCAGATGCGCGGGTGAATTTTGCAGCCGAAAAGGCGCATGTTTCATTTAATAAACAAGTGGCTTCAGAAGATCAACTTCTAAAGGCAGTTGAAAAAGCAGGATACAAAGCAACAGTTTCTGACGCGAACAGTGGTGCTTTAGATAAACAAAAGCAGGAAGCACACATAAAGGGTCTATTTAGAAAGTTTGCCATTGGTCTTACATTTTCAGCTCCAATGCTTTACTTCATGTTTTTTGATTTTGCAAGTTGGATTCCATTCCGCGCACTTTTGTTTCCATATATCGGAATACTTTCATTTATATTAGCGACACCAGTTCAGTTTTGGATTGGTGCAGGGTTTTATAAAGGGGCAATCTCTGGACTTAAAATGCGTACCTTTAATATGGATAGCCTAATCGCAATAGGTACAACTGTTGCCTATTTTTATAGTTTTGTTAATTTTATGCTTTATTATGCTAAGACGAATTCTTTTATTGGATTGAATGGTGCAAAGATACCAGAACTCTATTTTGAAACAGCAGCATTTCTAATTACATTCGTAATTTTAGGAAAGTGGTTAGAGGCTAAAGCTAAGGGGAGAACTTCTGAGGCTATTAAAAAGCTCATGGGGCTTCAGGCAAAAACTGCTCGAGTTGAAAGAAACGGACAAACAATAGATATTCCGCTCGAAGAAGTTGTTTCAGGGGATATCGTTATTGTTCGCCCTGGAGAAAAGGTACCAGTGGACGGAGAAGTGTTATCAGGGAGCTCGTCAATTGATGAGTCGATGATTACAGGGGAGAGCTTACCTGTCGAGAAACATGTTGGAGAGAATGTTATTGGCGGAACACTAAACAAAACGGGAAGCTTTACATTTTTGGCGACGCGTGTGGGAAGTGAAACTACTCTTTCTCCGATCATCAAGCTTGTTGAAGATGCTCAAGGCTCCAAGGCACCTATTCAGGCGGTCGCCGACCGTATTTCAGCGTACTTTGTCCCTGCTGTTATTCTTGTCGCAATTGGAACGTTTGTTATTTGGTACTTCCTACTCGGCGCAACGCTCTCGTTTGCACTCATGGCATTTACCGCTGTAATTGTTATCGCTTGTCCCTGTGCACTCGGTCTTGCTACCCCTACCGCAATTATGGTTGGAACAGGTAAAGGGGCAGAGCATGGAATCTTAGTGAAAGGCGGGGAACCCCTTGAAGCTGCATGCAAAGTTAATACCATCATCTTTGACAAAACAGGAACAATTACGAAGGGTAAGCCCGAGGTAACTGATATTGAAGTTGTTGGAGATGTACCTGCCGAAGCAGCACTTCAAATAGTAGCAAGCCTCGAGAAACAATCTGAGCACCCTCTCGCTGAGGCGATTTATTCATACGCAAATGAGCGAGGAGTAACACTTTCCGAAGTAAATGACTTTCAGGCAATTCCAGGGTACGGGGTGGAGGGGATAGTGAATGGTGTTCACTATTATTTTGGTAAACCGAAGCTTGCGTCAGAACGCCTTGGCTTGAATCTAATCGCCGGCGGCCGAATAGAGACACTTGAGGGACAAGGAAAGACTGTCATGGTGTTATCAACCAAAACTCATGTGCTGGGTTTCGTGGGAGTAGCTGACACAGTAAAGGAAACTTCAAAGGAAGCAATCGCCATGCTTCTTAAACGCCACATTAACGTTTATATGATTACCGGAGACAATGAAAGAACTGCTCGTGCAATCGCGTCGCAAGTTGGCATAACGAACATCTTGGCAGAAGTTCTTCCAGAAGATAAGGCAGCTGAGGTCAAAAAACTTCAACAAGAAGGTCGAAAGGTTGCAATGGTAGGTGATGGAATTAACGATGCTCCTGCGCTTGCTCAGGCCGATCTTGGGATTGCAATGGGAAGTGGAACCGATGTCGCCATGGAAACAGGAGGAATTGTCATTATCAAAAATGATCTTCGCGACGTAGTTCACGCTATAGAGTTATCAAAAGAAACAATGAGCAAGATTAAGCAAAATATGTTCTTTGCCCTCTTTTATAACGTCATTGGTATTCCTGTTGCAGCTCGAGTCTTTGTTACGTTCGGATTGGTGTTAAAGCCAGAGCTCGCTGGTCTTGCCATGGCATTAAGTTCCATCTCAGTTGTAGGAAATTCTCTCCTTCTTCGCCAATTTGCCCCTAATAGAAGGAACTATATTTCAACCTTTGCTCCAGCTGTGATGGCTGTAGTATTTACCTTTATGTTCATTCAATTTGCGAATATAAGCTCAAGCATGGCCAAAGAGGAGACTGCAATGGCTGCAGCCCAAACCGTAGAGAATGCTCAAACAAAAGCAGTATCTACCGTTCCTACGGGTGTAGAGGTACGGCTCATTACTGAGAAATCCGGACAAGCAAGCCTTGTGTATTTTGTAAATAAAAATGCTCCAGGAATTTTTGACAAAGATATTCCCCTTGACGCTTTTGACCATACAATAAAAATTGCAGGTGTAGTTTACGAGCCCATATATGTAGGCTATTCTGAAGCTCAGACTTTGATTCAAAAAGGCGTATTCTCAAAAGAAGGAGATCTTGTGAAAGACTTTTTAGGAAAGAACGTAATTATTGCAAAAGTGTTACCACAAACAAACTCAGTCCTCGATGAGTTTTATTATATAGGTAAGAAGTAAGTCTTCATTCTTTATTAACCTTTTCTTCACAGTGGCTTAATCGCTCGTTTGGTACTCTTAGACAAATGAGCAAGACTATTAAAACTCTTTTATTAATCGCAGGAGCAATATTCCTCGCCATTATTGCCAACCAAGTCTTTTATGTTTCGACTGGAAACATCTTTCTATTTGGAATTATCCTTGCATGTCCACTACTTCACCTTTGGATGATGGGAGGAAGTGGACATAAACATGGATAATATAATGAAAGGAGGTGAGCCTAATTGGGTTTAAAGATAAAGCATGCAGCTGTTGGAGTATTACTCCTGTCACTTGCGGTTTTTGTGCTTACTACGACTAGTAATGCACTTGCTCGTGAGAACTTACGTCGTGTTGGTATGATTCCAAACGGGGAGAGTAGCTGTATGAGATCTTGAATTTCAAGTCTAATATGTCATGTTGTTCAAGTCCTATCAGAAGTCCTACAACATAAAAGTGGTTAAGATTGACTAGTCACCCTCGTGAGAGGGTGATTTTCGTATTAATGAAATCTTCATGTGCTAGGATTAATATGAATGTAGATTAAAAAAACATTAGGAGAAGCAGATACAAACTATGTAAAGAAAACGTCAGAGTTTTCCCCAAAAGTTGTATGCGAATAGCTGGAACTTATGAAATGAGGTGACGATTTATGAAACCATCAAAATTAATGCACATTGCTAGTATTATTGTTGGGTTTGTCGGAGTGACTGTATTCACCGGTGCTATCTTGGGTGGATCGGACAATTTAGTATTCGGGATTACGAAGACAGATGCGTTGCAGTGTGCTGCCATTCTTATTCTTATCGCTATCTGGGTTCAGATAGCCACAATCCATCACATGATGCTTGAGAAGAAGGGGGAAATTATTTAATCAATAGTTTTTCTAACTAAAGAATGAAGTCTCTCACCAAAGTGCTTTTTGGCGAGGAAGGTGTATATATGTGCAATCATGTAAAAATAAATTTAAAAAAGAATAATGAAAAAAAGAGAAATTGTTACTAAATTATGGAAAAAGTAAAAGTTGGAATTAATGGCTATGGTGTTATTGGCAAAAGGATTGCTGATGCAGTTATGCTCCAGGATGATATGGAGCTTGCAGGAGTAACTGCCAGGACTCCCGACTACAGACTTTTTGCAGCCGAGAAGAAAGGAATTAAGGTTTTTGGAGTTGATACTGTAGCATGTCAGCAATTAATGAGCAGTGGTGTTAAGTGCCACGGAGACTTTAACCATTTTATAAAAGCTGTTGATATCGTTATTGATGCAACACCTGCTGGTGTTGGCAAAGAAAACAAATCAAAATACGATCAAGCTGGCGTAAAATCGATTTTCCAGGGAGGAGAAAAACACGA
>JAKAKU010000104.1 GCA_021824385.1 bacterium
AGTAGTTTTTTCATAGGAATCCTTTTTAGTGTATCAAATTTTTGTCATGTAAAAATCTCAAATTGTACATGCATATCACTGGTATAATCAAATACAATGCAAAAGGCACGACTTCTAGTACTACTCATTCTATTTCTCTTTAGTTTATTTGTGCTTCCGAAAGCGTTCACTTTAGCGGAACCTGATTGTAATAGTAATAATTTGGGAGGAGCTGATATTGATGTGTGCTTAGCGCGTATGCAACACGATGCTGATGCTCTTGCTCCCGCAAATGAAAACAACAAAAAGGAATTGGCAGCATTGCAAGCCCAAGTCGTGAGTTTAAAGGCCCGAATCGTGAATATTACAAAGCAAGTTAGTGCCTTGAGTTCGCGAATTACCAAGAGAACTGAGGAATTGTCGTATGCACAGAAAATCTTTAACGAAAAGGCGAGCAATCAATATAAAATTCTTCGACTGTATGATCCACTTTCGGCATTTTTAGAAAATGAAAGTGCAAAGAATGTGTTTTTGCAACTTGAAATGAGACAGCGTGCCGTAGATGGCGATCGGGTGACTATGGAAACGTATTCCAAAGATCTTGCGAGTTTGGCGTCCGATAAAGCAGCTCTTGAAAAAAGTAAAACGAGTTTGGCAAGTCTGCAAGCTTCAGTAGATAAGCGTGCAACGTTCTTAACAGGAGAGGTAGCTAAAGTCGAAGACTATTTGGCTAAGCTCAGTAGCCGTCAAGAAGAATTATTGGCGCTGAAAGCGGGAGGTTTTGAAACGTCAGTGGGAGACACACCCCCAACCCTTGACCCTTGTAGTGGTGCGCCAGGGAGTAGTAGTTACTGTGATCCAGGGTTTAGACCTGCATTTGCAGGATTTAGTTTTGGAGCTCCACACCGCACGGGTATGAGCCAGTATGGCGCGCTCGGTCGCAGTAAATCTGGTCAAAATGCTGAAACTATTCTTGCGGCTTACTACCAAGGATCGACACTTCGCAAAGACTATCCAGATACGACTATTGGAGTAACCGGGTATGGACGCAAACCAATGGAAGAATATTTATTAGGGCTCTATGAAGTTCCTGAAAGTTGGGGTGATCAAGGAGGGTTTGAGGCATTAAAAGCACAAGCCGTGGCAGCTCGAAGCTACGCACTTGCAGTTACCAACAATGGAGCTGGTACTATCTGTACAACCGAGGCATGCCAAGTATATAAGCCTCAGCTGAAGAGTGGAAAGTGGGCAGAAGCGGTTCGAGCAACCAAGGGGTGGGTACTTATAAAAGACGGTGGCCCTGCAAAGGCATATTTTGCGGCAAGTTCTGGTGGCTACACTATTAGTCAGTGGGGGTGGAGTGGTATTAAAGATGCCTCAGGAGAATGGCCTGCATCTGCGTACGAAAAAGTTGGAGGTTCTCCGTGGTTTTATAAAGGATGGTTCCGCTCAAGAGGAGGAGCAACATGTGGACTCAGTAACCCGTGGCTAACAAGCGCTCAAATGGCTGATATTTTGAACGCATGGCATGTATTGTTTAGTGGAGGAGGAGATCAAGGTAGAATTAGCCCTCCCGATAAGTGTTTCGGAGGAAATCCTTATTCGGTATCTGAACTTGCTTCTATTGGTGGTTTTACCTCAGTCAGCAATGTATCGGTGGTGTATGGAAATGATGGCTCCACAAAGCAACTAACCTTTTATACCAACAAAGGCACGCAAACCATTTCGGGTGAGGATCTTAAAAAAGCATTCAATTTGAGAGCTCCCGGAAACATTGGTATCAAAAGCTCGCTTTTTAATATCGAGAAGTTGTAGAAAATACACACAAAAGGTACACTTCGCCAGTCCGTTGTTTTTGTGGAGGAAAATATGAATTATCCGGAATGGGTGTGGGCGGCCTCCAAGTTAAAGGAGGGTTTGGATAATACTGTCGGGAACTGTCAGTTCGATGTTATATATGTGGATATCAGTCTCGTTCAGTGTGTGCGACCTTCGGAAGGCTGGTCGTTTTTTATCGATTTTCATTTAGCGAAGGTGGTGTTTGATGCACCATCAACGCTCAAACAAAGTGTTGACGATTCCGAATATGTGCTCGTGTTTCATGATTCAATGCAGAAGTTTGCCGCTCAGTATTCAGGCCTCTTTCATATGAATCATGTTGGCGTACGCAGATCACGATCAAATCTCTCTGTTTTTACCAATAAACACACGACAATGGTTAAATTTAATGCCCCGTAGAGGGGCATTTGCTATAATTGGCATATGCCAGACATTTTTAAAAAACCGGCGGAAAAACCTAAAGAGACACCTCCTCTTATTTCAGAGATGCCCACACAGCAGTACAATCCGATCTCTTCGTATTGCAAATATCCAGCAAATGTAAAGTTTGCAGGTACTGACGAACAGGAAAAAATTATTTTGCTCCTCAGAAAACACTGGCTTACCAATCTGAGGTGGATCCTCATGGGGATTGTGCTTACCCTCGTTCCTATTCCATTTGTATATTTTCCCGTTTTAAATTTTCTCCCTGAGAGATTTTTGGTGGTGACCGTACTCTTTTGGTATTTAGTCACCAGTGCGTTTGTTTTGGAGAAGTTTTTGAGTTGGTTTTTTAATGTGTATATTGTCACCGATGAGCGGGTGTTTGATGTTGATTTCTATAACCTCGTTGATCGCGATATTAGCGATGCCAACATTGAAGATATTCAAGATGTAACAAGCTCTATCAGAGGAGCTATTCGCACCAGTTTTGATTATGGGGATATTTTTATTCAAACTTCGGCAGAAGTGCCAGAGCTCGACTTTGAAGCAGTTCCTCATCCAGATGAAGTGGCAAAGATTTTGCGAGATCTTCGCGTTGAGGAAGAACAGGAAAAATTAGAAGGGAGGGTGCGTTAATGCCGGGAGTATTGGGTGCTCAAATTTCACTTGATCTCTGGTTTGTCGTGAAAATCATGTTTATGATTGGCATGGCATTGTATTGTATTTTTGCTTTTGTAGTTACCCGGCAAGTAGGGCACATGACGAAAACGCTTGAAGTGGGATTTGAAACTCCCATTCGGCTTTTGGCGATTGTCCACCTCATTGCGTCCCTTGCGCTTTTTGCATTTGCTCTTCTGTATTTGTAGTCACTTCCTCTTTTTACACCTGATACAATGAGATATGGACTATGTGAAAATTTTAGGAGCTCCTTCTGCTGATGCTACAACACAAACTCACGAGCTCGAACTTGCCGATGGGGGAACTCTTTTTTTGCTCATCACCCTTCATTCTCCTGAAAGTTCCTTAACTCGTATTGAAGCCATTCGGGGAGCAGTGAACTATCTCCACCATGAAGTTTCCAAAGATAGTTTTGAATTTGAAAAATTTAAAAGCTCCGTTGAAAAAACACTTGTGTATCCGCAATTTGAAGCAGTGTGTGCGTATCTCAAAGACAAAACCATTTATGTCTTTGCAGTTGGTGAGACAAAGGTGCTTTTGTGGAGAGGAAAACTGGTAACCCTCCTTTCAGGCACAAAAACCATTCAGTCCGCATCGGGTTACTTAAAAGATGGTGATGCCTTGGTGCTTATCACCAATGCCTTTTTATCGATTTCTCCTGCAGAAGAAATTGCGCCATATATTCTTCAAAAGAAGCTGAGCGCCTTGGAATCGGACACGGCAACTCGGGTGCAGGGAAGTGAACACAGAGGGGAATGTGGTTTACTCTGCCTCTTTGATTCATCTCAACAAATTATTTCACCGGAGACTGCTGAGCAATCAGGAGATGATACGCCGGAACTATCGATCGAGGAAATGTCTGATATTCAAGCGGAAATGGAAAGTGAAGAAGCAAAAGAGGACATCGATGAACCAGAATCTCTCGAAGAGGAGTCAATTGAGGCCCAAGAGGATACCTCTCTTCCAGCACAAAATGTTTTTGCCAAAAGTGATCGAGTGTATGATGCACGGCGCAAAAGTAAACGCCTTGCCTATGTCGGGGTACTGCTTCTTGTTCTTCTTGCAGTGAGTATTTATTTTGGCAACAAAGCTCGCCTCAAAAAACAAGAAGTGGCTCACGTTTCGTCGGTTGTTGCAGAGGCGCAAAGTGCGCTTGACGAAGCAAAATCAATTTCTTCAGTGAACAAATCACGAGCACGTGATCTTATTGTGAACGCACGGGAGCAAGTTCTTGGGGTTCACACGGAGAGCACCTATCCGTCACTGCTTTCAATGAAAGATGCGCTTACTCAAAGTCTCGGAGATGTCGCGGGGGTGTATGAAACCGCGCCCGTTATCTTTTCCGACCTTACCCTAATTTCCCAAAATACAAAAGCTGACAAACTGTCTATTTCTGATAACTTGATTCGAATTTTGTCCACAGGCGACAAGAAAATCATAACGGTTGAACTTCCGGGGAAGCGAACAGAAACACTTGGAGGACTCTCAGCGGTGAACAATCCCACAGACATTGCCACATACACCAAACGCACCTTTGTAATGGCGAGTGATGGTGTATATGACGTTTCAACGTCTGCTCAAAAGCAAGTAGATCTTCCCTCGAATCAAAACAATCTCTTGTTCGCCTCCTTTGCGGGCAATATCTACATGGTCGACAAAAGCCAAAATCAAATCTGGCGATATTCAGGGGACACGGTCAGTTTTGCCGAGAAAAAAGAATGGCTAGCACCGGATGTGACCGCAGATTTTTCTAAGGCGACTGCCATGGGAATAGATGGATCTATTTGGGTATA
>JAKAKU010000056.1 GCA_021824385.1 bacterium
AGTTTTGCCGAGAAAAAAGAATGGCTGGCACCGGATGTGACCGCAGATTTTTCTAAGGCGACTGCCATGGGAATAGATGGATCTATTTGGGTATATAACTCAACGGGAAAGCTTGTTAAGTTTACCTTAGGAAATCCTCAAACGGTTCCCCTGAAAGGATTGTCCCAATCGCTTTCAGAAGACACCTTGTTCTTTACCGATAGTGACAGCGATAGTTTGTATTTTCTCGACAAAAACGCCAAGTCAATTTTCGTTTTTGATAAAAATGGTGAACTCATGGCAACGTATTCAAACGTTTCGCTCTCGCAAGCTGAGCATTTTGTGGTTTCTGAGGCAAACAAGTTGATGATTTATTCTGTTGGGTCTAAGCTCTATTCAATTTCAATAGAGCATATTAAATAACAATGAAAGACCCACAACTCACGGCCATTGCTCAAACAATTTATGCTTCAGAGCTTTTTGTGGGTACACCTGAGAATGGATCATTGTTTGAGAAACAAAATATTTTTCTGGTGTGTGGTGGGCAAAAACCCGTTGGTTTTGTAAGTTCCAGTCACAAAAAAGATCTCGGCGACGGCTCATATGAATATGAGGCCGATGACACGGAGTTTGTCTCAAAATTTTTGTCAGGATTGGGGCTCTACAGCAATGTGTTCGCTGATGTTCACACAACAGACGCAACAATTTCTCTCAAAGAAGATTACTTAAAACAGCTCAAAGACAATCCCGATAACCACAAACTTGCAGGGCTTTTGTATGGATATCCAGAGAGCGCCGTAGATGCCTTTTTGGCTCCAAACAAGAGTTTGTTATTGCCCGACGAAGAGCAAGACAAGCTCTTTATGGTGGCCAAAATTCCCATTACATTTCCCAATTTTAAAATGTCTATCGCACACTACAATGAAGAGCTTCAGGTAGTAAAAAAGTGGTATGAATTCTGCAAATTGTACGGAATGGTGTAACTAGTTGTGGAGACGGAGGGAGTCGAACCCTCTTCTGGATTGTTATTAAAAAAACTTCTACAAGCTTAGAGTATGTTTAGTTGTCCTCGACGTGTATGCCTCATACTCAAGACACGCGCGAGTAAGGTTTCATTATCTTTTGTACCTATTCAGGAAACCACCAAGTAAGTACAGCATCGCGACGGGTTAATGCCTAACATGTGCTGCGCGAAGCACACATGCAGACAGCTCATTACGAAAAAGCGTTATGCGCTTTATGCAAACGCGTAAGCGAATCCGTAATCAGCGACAGAATCGTTAGATTTGTCGTTTGTGTTTTGGCCTCTTTTTAAAAGAGGGGGCCAATCTTTGCTTGCTATTTTTTTAAAGTGCAACCCATCGATACCAGGTCGTCCCCTCGTCAGAACGAGCTTTAATGTCTCGTTTTGATAAATCAAAACTACAACTTTTTCGCTGTTCTTCCTCTTCAAAATTCTTTGAATTTTGGTATAAAACATTAAGTCAACTTCTTGCGATAATCACGCTCAGTTTCGCGTTCAATATCATGTCTTTTGAGTTTTTGCTTCTTATTAAACTCAGCACGTGCCTTTCCCAGGCCAATTTTGAGCTTAATAAAACGCCCTGTAGTATACATTGAAATTGGAACAATCGTCAATTTTTTTTCTTTAATTTTACTGTCCCAGGCAACTATCTCTCGCTTGTGAACCAACAATTTCCGGCTTCTTTTGGTGTGATCCGATGGAACCAGCGGCGAGTTAAATTGGGCGTTTACCAGATACATTTCACCACTCAGTATTCGTACGTGTGCAGCAGCTAGTGTCACTCTGTTATCAAAGAAAGATTTCGTTTCTGCTCCTGAGAGCACAATTCCGGCGTCTATCGTGTCGAGTATTTCATACTCATGACTTGCGTTTTTGTTCTCAATAATCATAGGCTAAGTATAACGCATGAACGTACTTGATATCCTTTTTCCGAAAAATTGTCTTGGATGTGGTAAAGGTGGAGGATATATCTGTGGAAGGTGTCTCACAAAAGTTTCATTTGCGACGACGTGTTGTCCGGTATGTACTCGCTTTAGTTTTTACGGAAAAACTCATAGCGCCTGTAAATCAGATTTATCACTTGATGGGGTAGTTTCGTTGTGGGAACACAAGGGCGTTATAAAAAATGCAATTTCACAGGTCAAGTACAAATTCGCATACGATGTGGTGTCTGATGTTGTTGCAAATGCTGCAATAGAAGTAAATAAATTCAAATTGTCGGGCAATATTCAGTGCGCGGCTGTGCCACTCCATAGGCAGAGAGAGAACTGGAGAGGCTTTAATCAATCAGAAAGATTCGCAGAAGAAGTGTCGAGAGCTCTGGGGTGGCAGTATGTCCCGAGCCTTCTTGTGCGGACAAAACATACAGAAGCACAAGTTCATTTACATAAGAAGAAACGACTGCGGAATATACGCGGTAAAATTGCGGTAAATACGGACGTTTTTGACAAAATTGATGTTAAAAACCCACTGATTATAGTAGATGATGTGTGGACCACTGGTGCCACTCTCAAAGAATGTGGAAGGGTATTGAAACAGAAGGGTATTAAAGAGGTCTGGGGGCTAACTATAGCCAAAGCTTAGTTAAGGAGCTCATCAATTTTAACTGCCAAAATGAAGTCGTTGGTTGAAAGGCCTCCTATCGCGTGAGTGTAGAGCTCAACACTCAGTTTTTTGTAGTCATGAAGATTTAGGTTTGGGTGATGTCCTTCTGCTTCTGCAATTTCGGCGATTTTATTTACAAATGAAACTACTTCAGTAAAATTTTTAAATTCAAATTCACGAGTGAGTTTGTGAACTCCATCACGATTGATCAGCCAGAGGGGAGTGGCATCATGGTAATTGTTTTCTTCGACGTTCGTGAGTGGGTCAACACCACCTTCACACGGAACGCAGTGGCCTTTTTTGAGAGCGTCGGTTGTAGGGGTAAGATCACGTTGCATACACCAATTTTACACTATAAGAGCGGAGGCGACAGGATTCGAACCTGTGAGGGCTTGCGCCCACTAGTTTTCAAGACTAGCTCCATAAACCGCTCGGACACGCCTCCAATTTACGAGAGCTCAATTATATCAGACTTGAGTGTGAGCGTGTGTTAAAATGCGAGAGAGGAGGCGTCGTATAGTGGCCTAGTACAGTGGATTGCTAATCCACGACTCGCAAGAGTCTCGTGAGTTCGAATCTCACCGCCTCCGCTTTTTTGTAAGGTGAGATGTGTTCGTTCTCACCGCCTCCGCTTTTTTTGCTATACAATAATTCCATGAATGGTATTGATTATTTGTATCTTGATGAAAAATTTGATGAGTTGTCGAGAAACCAAAAAAAGAACTATACTGTTGTAATGGCCACTCCTAAACCTCCAAAGCAGCCTGAAGTTGAGAAAGTCCTCATGAGCTGGAATGCGGCAGCCAGGCCTTTTAAACGCAGAAGTCGCGAATTTTATGTAACACTCATCTCTGTAGTTGGTCTGATTGGTGCAATTTTATTTTTGGTAGAAGGGGCTATGCCGGTTATTCTCCTGGGAACACTCGTGTTTCTTTTTTATGTGTTGAGTACCGTGGCTCCCGATAACGTTGAGTACCAAATCACCACTTTTGGTATTCGGTTTGCCGGACAACTTACTCCATGGGAAAAGCTTGGAAGATTTTGGTTTGTTCACCGATTGGGTTCTGACCTTTTGGTTCTAGAAGTGTACGCAATTCCAGGACGTCTCGAACTCGTTGCACCGAAGTCGGAACATCCCAAAATAGAGGAGACCTTAAAGAAGTATTTGGTTGAAGAAGAAGTCCCTCCGGGAGTTTTTGATAAAGCAGCCCAGTGGGCAAGTAAAAAGCTTCCTCAAAATTAAAGCAGCGCGCGAAAGTCTCCATTTTCGAGTATAATATGGCCTGAATATATACGTACCCATAGCTCAATGGATAGAGTAGCGGCTTGCGGAGCCGTCGATCCCAGTTCGAATCTGGGTGGGTACACAAGGTAGGGTGGTTTCTATAGTGGTGGGTTCGCATAACAACCTTGCTACGCAAGAACGTTTGCTCACCACAAATACGAGGTGGGTTCGCATAGCGGCCAATTGCACCGGTTTCGAAAACCGGAGGGGTAACCCTTCACAGGTTCAAATCCTGTACCCACCGCACGAATGGTAAAAACTCAAGAAAAAATCAAGGCATTTTCGACAAAATATAAATTCGACTCAGAGTCTGTTGAGCAGAAATTTCTTCTGTTAATAGAAGAAGTCGGGGAATTTGCCAAAGCAGCACGAAAAAATATCGGAATGAAAACCGGTGAGCATTCTCACGATTTTAATCTTGAGGAGGAAGCTGCAGATGTATTGTATGTTCTGGCTGATATTGCGAATAAATTCGAGATTGATCTTGATTCTGCACTCAATAAAAAGCTCGAGAAATTCAAAGACAGAGACTATAAATGATTTACATTCAGAGAGGTCGCATTTGGAGAGGTCGCATAGTGGTCTAGTGCAGCGGTTTACTAAACCGCCGTATCGCAAGATACCGAGGGTTCGAATCCCTCCCTCTCCGCATATGGGATGAGAAGCGCTGCCATGAATTGGCGAGTCCCCTTGGGGGAAATCCCTCCCTCTCCGCACATGGGATGAGAAGCGCTGCAAGTTTTAAAATATTTTGTATACTGAACACATGAAGAATAAT
>JAKAKU010000137.1 GCA_021824385.1 bacterium
TGTATGGTGATATTGGAACTTCACCACTGTACGCAATCAACGAAATCTTTTTTGGACATGGAAAGGTTGCTGTTACAAATTCAAATATTCTCGGAAGTATGAGTTTGGTTTTTTGGGCATTAACCATTATTGTCACTATAAAATATGTGTTATTTGTCTTAAAAGCGGACAATGATGGAGAGGGGGGTGTTTTTGCACTTTTTGGACATTTATCCGATATGAAGATAAAAGGGCCGTATTTAGTACTTGTTTCCACACTCCTTATCTTTGCGGCTGGTCTCCTCTTTGGAGATGGCATAATTACACCAGCTATTAGTGTTCTCTCTGCAGTTGAGGGTATTAAAGTCGCAACAAGTTCACTTTCGGAATTGGTTATTCCTATTACTATTGGAATACTAACGCTTTTATTTTTAGTACAAAAGGGTGGAACTACCAAAATAGGCAGAGTGTTCGGCCCTATTGTGTTGGTCTGGTTTTTCTGTCTTGCGATGCTGGGGCTGTATCACATTCTCCAGATGCCTTCGATTCTACAAGCAGTTAATCCATACTATGCTGTCCATTTCTTGGGAAATAGTACTTTAAAGTCAATATTGTGGGTGTTGGGAGCTGTTATGTTGACAATCACCGGTGGTGAAGCCATGTTTGCAGATATGGGGCATTTCGGAATTGCTCCTATTCGATTTAGTTGGTTCACGATTGTCTATCCTGCTTTATTTTTGAACTACTTTGGACAAGGGGCATTTTTGTTGAAGGGTTCCGTGGTCTTGAACGATAATTTATTTTATAGCACGGTTCCAAGCTGGGGGGTTATTCCTATGGTTGTACTTGCAACATTCGCAACAATTATTGCGTCACAAGCAATGATATCTGGTGCTTTTTCACTTGCTTCTCAGGCCACTCGTTTGGGTTTTTTCCCCCGACTTAAAATTATTCATACCCACCATGAACATGAAGGCCAAATTTACGTGCCTACCATCAATTGGCTTTTGTACGCAGGATGTATTACGCTCGTTTTGATATTCCAATCAAGCTCTCGTTTGGCTTCCGCATATGGTCTTGCAGTCTCGGGAGATATGGTAATAACATCACTTGCGATGATTCTTGTGACAACTCGTTTGTGGAAATGGAGTTATCTGAAAGCACTTGCTTTGTTCATACCACTTCTTTTGATTGAGCTTTCGTTCCTCGGAGCTAACTCACTCAAGCTTTTTGAAGGGGGTTTTATTCCGCTTGGAATTGCAATTGCTATTTGGTATCTCATGAAAACATGGGCATGGGGCAGAGGTAAGGTAAAAAGCACTTTTATGAGTTTACCTTCAATGACGGTAAAACATTTATGCAACATAAAGAAAAACAGTGAAAACAGTATGCCTAAAACAGTTATTCTCATGACTCCAAGTTTGGTTCATTCAAATGAACAAAGTATTCCCGCTCTTAAGCAAATGTTTTGGGAACGCTATGGAATTTTACCTAAGCATTTAGTCTTTTTGAATGTGCAAATTACCAAGACTCCACATGTATACGGAAAGCGTTATGAAGTAACAACATTTTATGAAGACAAACAAAAAGGAAGTATTCGAACCATTGTTGTGAAATATGGATTTATGGAAGAGCTCAATGTAGAAAAGGCGTTGTTTGACATGGCGGCTGACCGGTCGCTGCCCATTGGCTCTGACGCAACACAATGGCTGGTTCACATTGCAAACGAGCGTATGCTTATTTCAAGTGCAGCGCGTGGGTTTAATCGACTCCGACTAAATTTGTTTAGACTTATGCTTCGCAATTCTGCACGAGCCGACCACTTCTTCGGACTCGGAAACAAAATTGCGCTTTCTGTTGAAGTACTTCCCGTTAAGTTTGGGTAACGAATTACAACTGCACTGACTCGTGCATGTGTGGAGTTTCAATAGTTAGTGCGTTGTGAGTTTTTAATACTTCAGTTTTTAAAACTTCTCGAGGGCCATCTTCTCCGTGAATTAATATAAGTTTCTGTGTGTTCTTTATTTTATTAAACCACTTCAAAAGTCCAGTTTGGTCGGTGTGAGAACTCATTGCGTGGCTTTCTGAAATGTGTGCTTTTACCGTCACATTTTGTCCATAAATATTCACAATTTTTGCACCTTCAGTAAGTTGTCTCCCTACTGTATTTTCGCCTTGGAATCCAACAATAAGTACCCGCGTATTTTCTTGTGGCAAAAAAGTAATGGCATGATTTAAAATTCTTCCTCCCGTCATCATGCCACTTCCGGCAATAATAACCTGCGCGCCGATTGCTTCGGAAAGACTTGCGCTGTCTTTTCCTCGATGAATAACATTGAGGCCTGGAAATGAAAATGGATCATCTGTTTTTGTATGAGCAGTGAGTTCAGCATTATAAAGCTCGGTAAACTTGCGAAATACTTCTGTTGCCTTAATTGCCATAGGGCTATCAAGGTACACTGGGGTTTCTGTTTTTACTTTGCCAGATCGTTTCAGATGATCGATTTTGTGGAGGAGCTCTTGTGTCCTTTCAATTGAAAACGCAGGAATCAAAAGAGTGCTGCCTGATTTTTCAACTTCGTTTATTTCGTTTTGCAAAATAAGCGTTGGGTCTTCATTTGGATGATTTCGGTCACCGTATGTGCTTTCCATAATTACTACATCTGCAGCATGTACATACTCAGTTGGCTGAATAAGGTCTTCGGGTGAGTTACCGAGGTCTCCGCTAAACACAATTGTTTTGCCGTCTTTCTCAAGAAGAATGGAAGCAGAACCTAAAATATGCCCTGCATTCACATAGGTTACGGTATAGCCAGCATATGCAAATGGTTTGTCGATTTCAATAACCTTCGCCATGGTGAGTGCTTTTTCTACATCTTCTATTCCGTAGATTGCGTTCGTTCCATCGTTTTCGGCCATAACTTTTGCGGAATCTTGGAGCGTAATTTCCAGAAGTGCCAAGGTAGCTTCTGTCATATAAATCGGCCCGTCGAAGCCTTCTTTGATGAGTTTGCCTATTCGTCCACAATGGTCAAGATGTGCGTGCGTGAGAAGCATTCCCTGCACCTCTGTCGGATTAAATCCAAACGGTGCATGGTTCATGTCTTCAAGCTCGGGGGACCCTTGAAAAAGTCCACAATCGATAAGAATTTTTGATTCACCAGAATCAAGAAGAAAGCATGAACCGGTGACGGTGCCTGCTGCACCATGAAAAGATAGTGTACTCACAAAAGAAAGTGTATCACAATTTTAAAACAATCCCTCTTTGAGTTCTTCGAGTGAGAAGTCGACTTCAAAGGTTGAACGATCACCCACGTTTACATATAAAGACAGTGTGTCTTGAGAGTTTTTCTTAATAATTCCTCCACATGAATAGACTACCCGCCTTACGCTTGGATGGAGTTCTTCAACGAGCGCTAAACCTTCGTCGTTAACAAAGTCATCAGGCGTGAGGATCGGCTCAGGAGCCACCGTTACTTCATAATTATTCGCGTGTCTCGTAAGTTTTGCCCGACCGATGCTGTATACATATTTTTCGACGCCGTCGATAACTTGAATGGTAATTCCATGAATAATAAAAAGAGCTTCAGAGTGGTTGAGCCAAATTGGGGAGAGTGTTGTGCCCACTCGCCATTTTGCCCATGCGAGATCTGTTGGGAACACGATGTCATCGAGTTTTTCGGGGACCTGACGGTGAAGGGTGAAAACTAAAATTTTATGGTGGTATTCAAGTTTTTCGGGACGGAATAAAAAGGTATGACTATCAAGTGGCGTGAGATTTTTTCCTGGGCCAAATGTCCCAATAACCAAAAAAGGTGGAAGTTCGTTAACCCAACTGCTATGCGAGTCAATTTTTACAATTGCAGGGAAGGGAAGCGGCTTACCAGTTTTGTCGCGAAGCACTGCAGTGAGTCCAACAACTAAGTTTTCACTGGGAAGCTCGAGAGCTCTCGGATCCTCCAAGTTTATCCCGTCGTAAATTGGTTTCCATATTACTCGGTCTTGAATAACTTCGCCGCGTTCGTTTACTTCAAACAGCTTCAATATGCCGGTATCTGGCTCTCCGTTTGCTCCTGCTTTTTCAACTTCTCTCCCAATTAAGTAAATTGAGCCTTCAGTGTGTCCTTGCCATGCGGTGAGGTTGTAGCGTGATACACGTACATCGGGAAAAATATCTTTAATTTGTTTTATTTTCATGAATCAATGTGTGTGGTGCACTTTCGAGTTCCAACATGGCCACTCGTGCTGATAAATATGAAACGAGCGATTCTGCTCCTTGGTTTTGATTTACCCGGTCTGGGTGCAACCCATCATAACATCCACCTGTTTTATAGTTGTAAAGAGAAACCGACAGCATGTTGTTTCCCAAAAACCAGGTAAAGCATTTATACGCTAAGTGCTGATATTCTGCATTTTGGGTTATTTTGTAGGCCGTGACAAGAGTGAGAATCATAGAAGCAGGATCTTCTGGTTGCTGATCAAAGGCACTTCTCGTTTGGCCACGCCGATACCAGTCGGTGTGCCCGATGGGGAAATAAAAATCGTCACGAAATGTTTCGTCTGTTAAAAATTCCAATGATGCTTTCCC
>JAKAKU010000028.1 GCA_021824385.1 bacterium
TTGAAAAAGCAAAACAACAAAACATCGAACTTCAAAAGGCAACTCACTTTAAGAGTATAACGGGTAAAGGAATTTCAGGAACCTTGTCGGGGAAGAAATTTTATTTAGGAAACAGGGCACTGATGGAGTCAAAGAACATTTCTATTGTTTCATTTGAAGAAATTTCAAAGAAACTTGAAGCAGAGGGGAAAACAGTGATGTTCTTGGGAAGACTCAAGAAAACAATTGGTGTTGTTGCCGTTTCAGATACTCTCAAAGAGGGAAGTATCGAAGCAGTAGCTGCCCTTAAAAAACAAGGACTCGATGTGTGGATGGTGACTGGTGATAATGAACGAACTGCTCACGCAATTGCTCGGACCGCAGGAATTGATCATGTATTGGCAGGAGTGCTTCCCGACCAAAAAGCATTAAAGATTAACGATCTGAAAGAAAATGTTCATTCATCAAAGAAAAACAATGCAGTGGCCTTCGTTGGAGATGGAGTAAACGACGCACCCGCACTTGCTTCGGCTGATGTGGGGATAGCAATGGGAACTGGAACTGATGTTGCAATTGAGTCGGCTGGAATCACACTTCTAAATAAAGACCTCCGAACAGTTGTCTCGGCACTTACCTTGTCTCGCAAATCGATGCGTGTCATTAAAGAGAATTTGTTCTGGGCATTTGGATATAATGTTATTTTGATTCCGGTTGCAATGGGAGTTTTGTACCCCCTTGGAGTTTCTCTCAGCCCTGCACTCGCCGCTTTTGCCATGGCTGCAAGTTCGCTAACGGTTGTAGGAAATTCATTGAGAATAAAACGAATACGAATTTAAGACTTCTTCTTTAGTTTTTAATTTGGAGCATGTACTGTTCCGTTTCCTGAATCATGAACAATGTTAATGTTGTTTGGAAGAAGAGTTCCACTATACACCTTATTCCATTGATAGTTAATCGGGCTTACATATTGCTTAATGTACCCAGCAGGAACAGCAGCTGTTTCAGTAGTGTCTACCGCATTTTCCCCAAATGGATTGGTAAGTTTATAAGCGCTCTTACCGCCGTTACTTACCGACCAAGGATGAGAGAAATACATACCGCGATTCGTACCCGTTAAAGCCTTAGAACTATCCCAAGAAGGAACTGGGTTTCTTCCATAATTGGTTATCGTGTCACAAAAACCACCGCGGATTGCATATCCAGCTGTGGGAGATTTGGAACCACAGATGTTAACGTTGTAGCCAACATTATTAGGTTGAGTTGGATCATAATTTCGAATCGCATCATTTACATCAATTGTCATATCTGTTGAGACAATAGTGTTTCCAGATGCATCTTTTATACCCGTTCCAGTTTGCCATGACTCATAGAGATTCCCTGAGAAGCTTCCAGATGGAACAAACATTAACTCTTCCAAACACTTGTGACTTAAGATAGATCTGTTTCCATCATTACAGGTACCAGGATATGCAGTGTTTGAGTTAGAAAATCCTGTTTTTATAACATTTGGTCCGCATGCATCTCGATTTTCATCTTTAGTGCCAGTACAAGAAGCTAAGAATTCACCCGCTGCTCCAAATTTACCAAGTTTATTAACTGAATACTCAACACCATCGGTGCAGTGCATATATTCCATAATTTCATGCAAATTGTTTGAAAATGCATCTTTCGTACTGACTCCCATATGGATCTTCGCGAGGAAATTACAGGTAACACCGGTCGCAATTCTTGTGTCTGCAACACTCCCTGAAGGTCGACCTTGATCAATTCCAACTCCATTCATATATTTAATCTTGTGGCCGTAATGATCCTCATGCCTCATGATTGACATTGAATGATCAGCTTCATACGTAGTTAAGGCTTCATTGGCATATCCAAATGGAATACCGGTGTGTTTTGAATTTAACTCACAAGCACTTATGACCCCATCTTTTGGACAACCATCTACTCCATCATATGCATACATTTTCTTCACTCGATCAAATTCAGCAAACTTTGATGGATCATAACCGTGTTCATGACCGAATGTACAACCAGTAGCGGGATCAACTGGTGGATGCCATGTTGGGTACCTCTTACCATCTGGGCCGACAACATAATATGAATTGTGGATAGAAGCGCTACAGGTATCTACAACTGCTCCGGTCTGAACAGATACCCACGGAGTCCACAGGCCATACGCATGAGAGTTTCCTGTGGCTCCATCACTTGAACTACCGGTTCCACCGCTAATTCCGGTAGGTGCCGGTGTTGTAGATGGCGCACTGGATGGCTTAGTAGTTGGATTTGATGTGGCTGTTGCAACGGGTGTTGGTGTGTTTACTGGCTGAACAACCATAACTTCTGCCACAATTTGTGCTCCATTTCCAGATTCTTTAGAAGAAAAGTTCATAACATCATTAAGAGTTGCCCCTGTTAGAGCTACTGAAACTAATGTGGTTTTATAGTTTTTTATGTTCCCTGCAACGCTCGTTAAATCAATAGTGGTAGTTCCACTTACTGGGGAAAAACTCAAAACTGTAGGCCCAAGAGAAGGTTTGTTTGAATAGGTGAGGTTTGATTCACTCCAAGTATTATTATCAACTAATTGTACTGAAATTTTTCCACTTCCTGAGACATTGGAAAATGACAGGTTTAATTTTCTAATGTCAGCACCAAGCAACGGAGTGATATCGAATTTAAGATAAGCGATTGACTGCGTGCCTTTAACTGAGACCGTGTCATCACTCCCATGGTTTTTAGCTGGAGATGTGCTTTCAACCCACGCGTCATTTGTTGTAGACAAGTTTAATGTTCGTGTCACTGATGCTGCACGACTTTCGAAATTAGCGTTAGTTTTTGGCAAAAGCACAACGCTGAGCCCAAGAAACCCGAGAAGTGCTAAAAGTCCAAAGAGTTGTGAAGCCTTATTTCTTTTAAAATTTGATATCATTTTTTGCTTAGATATCAATATATAATGAGTACTTGGTAATTTATTGTCAAATTACCTATTATATTTTTGTGGTGTCGTAAGCCCAGTGGAGAAGATCTTGCCGTTGTTTTCTCCTGCAATTCATGTCCCCAGGGACACAATTCTTTTTTACCTGCGCAAGATGCCTTCTCATCGCATTCCATCGTTTGATTTGTCTGTCGTCATCCTCATGACGCCTACCCATATAATATCTGCAATACCACTGAAACCATCCTCGTGGATCATCAGAATGGATCCATCCTTTTTTACGCCAGACAGACAATGGCTGGCTTGCATTGATGCCAAAGTAATTCAGAGAGGCGTCATGTGTTTCAGGGTTCAGTTTTGCTTTTGCATACCAGTCAGCTGGAAATTCATTTCTACAATCAGTCATATATTTGCCACCAAAAATACCCATTGCAAGCATTTGCTTCGGAGTTAACTCAGGAGTGAAGTTCGCAGAGAAATGTTTCCCAACGGGCTCCGTCAACTCGTATCGGTAGTTGGTCTGCATTTTGTCGTTAACCAAAATAACTTTCGGTTTCATGTTTAGTTTAAATACGTTGCGCAATGAAGTAGGTAATGACCGACACCGATGCTGCAATAGTTGCGCCCCATGCCATATCGATAAGAGAAATTATCATGGGCCAATTTTTAATTGTTGCAAGATTGGTGAGATCGTACGTGGCATAAGAAATCAAACCAAACAGCGCACCAAAAAGGAGTGCTTGTGTCCACGACTCTTGTTTTAGTGCGGGAGTAATAACAAAGAGTACCAGTCCACCAATGAAGAGTGTATAGAAAATAATTCCAGCTATCCAATTAACTTGTGGAGCCATCAAAAAGCCAAGTTGTTTGGAGTATAACCCTTTTGCAACGATGCCGAGCCACACCATATCTATAATAAAAAAAATAGGGAAGGCTATTAAATATAACTTTATAAACATGCGATAAATTTATTTTTGGGCTATCTGAATGAGGTTTCCGCAGGTGTCGTCAAAGACGGCGACGGTAACTGGCCCCATTTCAGTGGGAGGCATCGTGAATTTCACGCCAAGTGATTGTAGTTTTTCATATTCTGCTTGAATGTCAGAAACGCCAAATGAAGTAGCCGGAATATTTTGCTCAAATATTCCTTTTTGAAATGCCAAAGAAACTGGGTTGTTGTTTGGTTCAAGAAGCAGTTCTACTCCATTTTGATCATCGGGAGAAACAACCGTGAGCCACTTAAATTCTCCAAGTGAAACGTCTTCTTTTTTAATGAAGCCCAATTTTTCGGTATAAAACTTGAGAGCTTTATCTTGATCATCCACAAATACACTACTTAAAATTATTTTCATATTTTGAATTGTACCATTTTTGATTTAATAGCTTTTTTGAAAAGATACCCAAAGATGTAAAATGCCTTATGATTACTAAGTCTCAACAAACTTGGTTGGATCATTTGAGCGATACTGATTTGATTGAAATAGTTCCCTATGACGATACATCTCCACAGATTTTTGAAAAAGCTAAGAAACAGGTTATCGATATTTTAGGAAACAACTTTGAAGTTTTACACAGAGGAGCCTCGTATCTTGAAATCTCCGGCCAGAATGAAATAGACATATATGTAGATCG
>JAKAKU010000102.1 GCA_021824385.1 bacterium
TCTCGTAATTCAAACGACCGTTGCCAGTGGAAAACAAAAAGTAGAACTTTCAGCGAGTGAAATCGTAACTTCTATTCAAAACTTGGCAGGATGGAAGGAAACTCCAACGCTCGACTTTAGAACCATTGGTGGGGCACAAGCGGAAGTGTTGTCAGGAGAAAAAGATGGCAGTTGGTATGTGTATGCCGTGATGTGGTATCGAAATATTTTAGTGGAGATGAGTTGGAGAGACACTGCTCTTCGGCAAGAACAAGATTCATTTAACGATATGCTTGGTAGTATGAAATTCAAATAAAAAAAGCGACCCTTTTTTCCGGGGTCGCTTTTGCTTCTTACGGAGAAACATGCACATCGTTTGTGCACGTTATGCTTCCATTCCAATCACTAGAGCTTGATGTGGTAATCAAGCATTCCACTCCATTTTCCACAGAAACACGAGTCATATACATTTCTCCACCAATCGATCCATTCGGTAGAGGAACCGTGTCCGACACACTGAGACTAGGGCTATCAAAACAGCGGCTGATATATTGCGATAACGTTTCAAGTGTGACGCATGACTTTTCCCCTAACGTGATTATGTTGAAAATTTTCCAGTTTCGGTCATAGGTATTTTCAACTTTCGGGGCAGACAGGGGATTGGGTGGTTCCTGACCGGTTAAAGAAACCGGTACCAGCAGGAGCACGATTCCAACCAAAATCAGACTAATCCGAACTGTATGACGATACATTGTTCAACTCCTCGTTAGTATTGGACTTGAATCATTTCGAGAGTCACATCTTCCGGCTGTCCAAATTGGTCGGTGTATTGAAAACTCTCGAGGTTTTCAGTAACTTCTCGCTTCCATCGTTCCTCAAATACTAACATCATTCCGTCGGTGCAGTTTACCTTTAGAAATATTTCGTACGGCTTATCACGGTTCCGAGCAACGAGCTCAAATAGAATCTTGTCTTCTTCGAACTTCGTTTCGACGCAGACAACGATTTCCGGTGATGAGCTCATGTCAAACAATGACTGCAGCCGTCGGCGTAGAGATTTGTAAAAATGAGGAAGCACTACCAATCCGCTATTACGAACACGTGTTTTTGCCACACTGTCTTCTGTCATCTTCATCCTCGTTTCAAACACCATTACGATAGCGGGAGTATAAGCGATTTGATAGTCGAAGTAAATAAAAGTGCACTTTGAGGAAGTACACGTATACTTTCAGTTATGCGCAGCCTTGTGTAATGGGAGGCTCAGTTCCATCTTTTACCCAAACCGGGCAGACTTTATCTGGCTGCATTGAAACATCTATGTACAGCAAATACAGATAATATCCATTTGCTGAAATGTCTGTTTTTTCAAAGCTTTTCACTTTTGGTGATTCATTTCCACCGAGACTGATCTGTTGGCTGGGAGCCGCAGAAACCGCAGGTGCATTCAAGGTGAATCCTTGAACCATTACGACGATTAAAGCTATTACTATCAAAGCAATCACAATTCGTCGAACCCGGACGTTATTCATCTTCATTCTCCTCACAACTTATTCCTCAAAGTGCACACGAAGTATACACGTTTATTGTGGTTTCTGCCCCGTTCCTGAAGCTTGGTGAACCGGTACTTGTTGCCGCGCTACGGGGTGTACCGGTTGAGTGTTTGGATTGTGGACGGCAGCAGGCGCGGCGTGAGCTGTGGCTACTGGATTTTGGTTGGGTACGAACGGTCGTGGTTGCTGATAGGGAGGTCTAAAACCACCACCCTGATTTCCATATTGCGATTGCTGTGGACGGTTGCCTTGCCACGGCCGCTGTTGTTGCCCAAACGACGAACGTGCTTTGTGAGCTTCTTTTTCTTCTTGTTCATACTTTGAGAGATCGGGAAGCGGCGCTGTTGCGTCTTCCATACTCTCAAGTTTTTTGGTGTACCGCTCACGGGAAACTTTCAGAATGGTTTCTTTGTTTTGATTGATGCTTTCTGGAGGGGGAAGGGTAGTTGCTAAAAAGGCACGTGCCGCGTGTCCGTCAACCATCAGGCGTGTCGCAATTTGGCGATTTTTGAGTTCTGTAAAATCTTTTTCAACTAAAACATTTCCAAATTCTTTATAAATAACTGCCGCGTCGTCAGCGCCTACATTGAAGGCAATGAGAGAGCCTGCATTTCCAAGAATTGCGTGAGTTACTTCTTCGGGGATTTGGGCCATATATTGATTGGCAAGCATGAGAGACAATCGATACTTTCTGGCCTCAGAGAGAATTTTCATGAAGCTTGGAGTTGCAAAATTTTGGAACTCGTCGACATAGAGGAAGAAGTTTGTGCGCTTCTCTTCTGGAATATTTACGCGTCTCATCGCGGCAAGCTGGAATTTGGTAATAAGCATGGCACCAATAAGTGCAGCATTATCTTCGCCGAGTTTTCCTTGTGACAAATTAACTAAAATTATTTTTCCTTCATTCATAATGTCATCGATACTCATGGAGCTTTTTGGCTGTCCAATAATTCTTCTGATTAACGGCGAAGTCACAAATTGCCCGACTTTATTAAGAATTGGAGCAACTGCTTCTTCTCGTTGTTTGTCTTGCATTTTGTTAAATTCATTTTCCCAAAAGCTAATAAGAATTTGGTCGGGTGGAGTAGCCGCTTTCATTTGGTCAATCATCCATTTTCGGTAGGCGGGATTCGTCAACGCCGAAATAACATTGGCAAGTGTTGTGTCAGGAATGATTGAAAGTGAAAGAAGGACGTTACGGAGAATATATTCAAGTCTTGGACCCCAGGAGAATCCGAAAATTTTATTGAAAACGGCAACAATTCCAGAAACAACCAACTCTGCCTCCTCCTTATTAGTCACTTCCAGAGGGTTCATGATCATAGGGTATTCACGATCTGCTGGGTTAAAGTACACAACTTCGTTTATTCGATTGCTGGGAATATAATTCAAAATTGTTTCGCAAAGCTCTCCATGTGGGTCAATAACCCCAACCCCTCTGCCTTTTTTGATGTCATCTATCACCATATTTGCAATGAGTGTTGATTTTCCTGTTCCTGTTTTCCCAACCACCCAAATGTGTCTGAACCGATCAACCGTGCGAAGTCCAAAAATTTGTTCTTTGTTATGAAACATTGTTTTTGCAAAAAAGTTAATGTCTTGTTTTTCTTCCTCTGTTTTGCCGGCGGCGATAGGAAGATTTTCAGGTGGCTCTGAAAAAACTGCATTGCCCCAAACAAGTGAAGAAATCTTTATTTTTTCACCGGGCAAATGCCACAAACTCGCAAGCTCAATAATGTTTAAAATGGTGCCGTAGCGCACCGTTCGATCAATCAGATCTATCTTTGGATTACCCATCTCCAAAAAGCCCTTGTGTCGTTTTGATAATCCGTTGCCATCTGATCGTGTGTAGACACCAAAACTGCTGGCCAGAGCTGCAAGACTGTGTTTGTTGTTTGAAGCGATACGAATACTTACTCCAAATCCGGGGTATAAGATTTTCTCTTTTATAATGGCGCTGTCTCCGCGGGGTGTGTAGCTCCCGTCGTCCTTTTTGGAACCCATATCGGCAAATTGTTGGCCACTTTTTTGCCAACTTTGACTAATGCCAGTAAGCGCGAACTGCACGACAGTAATTTCATTTTCTTCAGCCCGTGACAAAACAGACAAAATTGAAGCCATTGGGTCTATATCTTTAAAACTGGAGTAGGTCGCGAGTGGATAAAACGGTCCTTTTCCGAGGGTGAGTTCTACCACATCAAGTGGCACCTTTGCGAGAACATCTTCTTTCGCTTTCTCGACCAGAACCAACGGATAGTTTGATTGGAGTTGTGCCTCAACAAACGGAACCAGTTCAGTATTGGTTGTAATTGCAAACCTCACTTGCTGGCCGGCGGCAATCATTTCTAAAGACAACACCTGTGGCCTTTTTCCAGAAAGCTTTTCAAAGAAACTTACTTTTTCAATTCCAGTTAGAGAAGCTAAGAATGTTTGTGCGCTTTCAGGGGTAATAGGCAAGTCGCGCGGTACCCGCAAATACAGGGTAACAAGGGAAGGCTTGTGTTTCTCGCTCATGCACTCACTATATCAATAATCATGCGTGTTTCCAATTGTCGGTGTTTCGGGGTGGGCGCGCATGGGATTGAACCATGGACCCCCAAATTATCAGTTTGGTGCTCTACCACTGAGCTACGCGCCCTTATTCTTTTACATAGAACTACACGTCCGTGTGGCTATTTTAACTTAAAGTCAGCGTTATATCAAAAGAAGGCTTCCAATAATAAGAATTGCGGCAAAACTCAAAATGATAGTAGTGGGAATGCCTACTCCGGCATGGGGAAGTTGATTTGAAACGGGAGACGGAACGGCAGAACTATTTGATGAGATTGTTTTGGCACAGGTGGCACTCGTAAGATTTGTCGTAATTCGGCATCGACTATCTGTGCCCGTGTTGTAACAGCTGTAACCGCTTCCAATTGTTAAACACTCGCTGTTACTACTGCAAACACTGTTACATTCAAAAG
>JAKAKU010000087.1 GCA_021824385.1 bacterium
TGAATGAGGAGGAAGTCGAACGCCTGGGTTATCTTTCATGAACGATCTAAAATAATAAGCTTAAGATCTTCTGGGAGCAAGGTTCCTTGTTTTAAGGAAAGCTTTTTAGTGTGCTCTTCAGTCCTTCCTAGCGCCTTAATAAAGTCATCTACTGGTTGCAGTTTTTCAGCAAGCTCTGCCTTGAGTCCTGGTGATCTAAAATGCATAGGAATAACAATTCGTGGCTCAATGGCCTGGGTGACTTGTACCGCCGTTTCTGCATCGATCGTGTAGGTACCTCCAACGGGAATCATGAGAACATCAATGTCGCCGATGTTGGAAAGCATGGTGTCATCGAGTTTGTGTCCCAAGTCTCCCAAATGCGCGATACGAAATCCTTCAAGCTCATATACATATATGATGTTCTCTCCTCGTTCGGTTCCATGGGTATCATCATGGAACGAGGGAAAAGCCAAAATTGAAATTCCACGAATTTCGTATTCACCCGGATTTTGAACAAGTTTGTGTACATCACTCACCCCACTTACAAAATTGTGGTCTGAATGAGTATGGGAACATGTTACAATGTCAGCTGAGGTCTTCGGAAGTTTGAGCCCAGTAGACTCTGGATCAAAGGGATCTGTCACCAAACTGGCGGATTTCCCAGAGATTTTAAAACATGAATGGCCGTAGTAAATAATATCCATATGGTAGACAACATATTAGCACATTTTTTTGACTCATGAAAATAGAAATTGTTATAGCACTTATTTTGGGTACCGCCCTTGGGCTTGGAGGCATGTTTTTGGTTGCTCAGTTTATGAATCAAAAGCCACAAATTCATTCAATAACAACAACCTCAGCTTCCCCCACTCCAAACACAAATTCTGCTCAAGTAAAAACAGCACTCACTTCTCCCCGGCAGTTTATGAGTTGGGATTCGTCACCTCTCCATGTTGCAGGTTCTGTAACGGGCGGGAATTTTGCGTTTCTCGTCGGAGACACCACAGACACGGTAATAACTATTGCTGACAATGCATTTGATACGACAACCCCTCCACTCCAAGGTGTTGCTGGATATCGTTTCTTTACTGCATTCGGGGACAAAATTGGAGAGTCGGTTGTCGTGAGTTTTAAAGACTTACCAAAAGAGAAAAAAGTCACCTTCGGTGTCGTCACTGATCTGACTGCTGAAAGTCTTCAAATGAGAGGAAGTGATGGCACGATCGACCAGGTAGCCTTTACTCCCAATATAATTGCGGCAACATTTATTAAGGAGACAAAAAAAATATCCCCCAGTGAAGTGGCAATCGGTGACCGAATTGCCGTCGTTGGCGAAGTAGCTGAAAAAAATGTAACCATTGCCGATGGTGTTTTTGTAATTCCGTCAGACTTTGGCATTCCAACATACGTGTTAAAAACGGGAACGATTACGAAACTCAACAAAACAGAAGTTACTGTTTCAACAAAAGAAGGTGATTTAGTTTTGAAAACAACTGCAGACACCAAATATTTTGGCCTGAAAGATACCGGGGTTCTGCGAAAACGCACCAAACTTATATCGTCAGATACAACCAGGACCGCGTATGTAACATTTTTAAGTAATTCCACAAACATTCGTTCCATCTTCATTTCTGAGTAACTGTACCTGTAGAATGAATTATGCGCGCTGCCCGTTTGCAAGCTTATATTGAGATTTTGATTACCGTGATCATTTGGGGAATTGCTTCAATTGTCATTAAGCTCACCCTCCAAGGTGTTACTCCAGTCATGTTTTTGTCGTATCGATTCTTTTTGTCGAGTATTGTGGCACTCCCATATCTCGGGCGTGTTATTCACTTGTTTAAACAACCCAAGACAAGAATTCCAGTACTCGCCTATTCCCTCCTTTCTGGTCCCATAGCGCTTGGAATTTTATTTGTTGGATTAAGTGAAACGTCTGTTGTAAACCTCGCACTCTTGTCGGCAATTGAGCCTCTTATTTTGACCCTGCTTGCGTCAAGGCTCTTTCACGATCATTTGTCTAAAAAAGCTCGTATTGGAGTTATGGTTGCTGTTGTGGGCGCTGTGCTTACTGTTATTGAGCCACTCCTCGGACACTCAGATGCTGGCTCCTTTCATGGAAATATACTGGTAATTTTTTATATCGTTTCGGACATTGCAGGCATATTGATTCTTAAAAAACTTATGAAAAAACATGTTGATGCCTTTGCCCTTACCAACTTGTCATTTATAACGGGTTTCTTTGTATTTGTACCGCTTCTTCTCATAAACAATACCGGGGCGCACATTTTAGGCACTCTGGTGAACCTTTCTCCGTGGTATCACGTGGGAATTTTTTACATGGCACTTTTGTCTGGGACTTATGCATATACGCTCAGGGCAAAAGCTCAAAAAACGCTTCCTGTCAGCGAGGTTTCTCTCTTCAGTTACCTCACCCCACTTATTACAACCATTCTCGCGCTCATATTTTTAAACGAAACTATCTCGGTTTTGTACGTACTTGGTGGAATTTTGATTGCGTCTGGAGTTTGCATTGTAGAGTTGAAGAAAATGCAGTTAAAAACTTGACTATAGGCTTGTTATCTGGTATAGTATCCCCATCGCATAGTCTGAATATTTAAAAAAGGAAGTGGCCAAATGGCTGACCAGACTAAGAAGGCGCAGAAACCGTTGGCGGATATTTTATTCCAGACATGGGGTAATATTCTGGCCATGTGTGTCGAGGCTCGAGACCAAAAAATGGTCAGCGAGCATATAGCGATCAAGGACGTACGTCTTGGGAGCGGAGCCCCGATTGCTGTCACATTTGACTATTGGGTCAGCGAGACCGAGCGCGCTCAACATACGTTTGTCCGAGACCTTAACGGTGATCTCGCGTACTGCGAAGGGGTGGATTTTCGCAATGCGGCGGTTCAGATTGGTCGAGGCCAAGAATTGCTCATCATCTTGAACCGGATTCAATACATACTGGCTTTTGCCCTCGGCAAGCCGGAAACTAAGGTACAACGCTACCTTGGATACCTCGAGAAATCGATGGCCCGACTTGCAGAATTGCAACAAGTGGCCGTACCGGCCTAAGCCAAGCGTCGTTCAGTTGTTCATCAGCCCTCACACAGGTGGGGGCATTTTTATTGCCAAAAAATTGCTAAACCCATATAATTGGCGTCTCGACTTACTATTGACTGGAGCGGACAATGAATAGAAAAGAGTTCTTCGGACTCCTTACTCATTTAACAGCGAGAGAACTCAAGAATGTGGAAATTGCATACTGGTTGGCCAAAAATGGACACCGTGGGCAAATGCGTGATAGTTCTGAAGAGCCGATACGATATTTCGAACATGTTCGTGGTGTCTCGTTAATTCTGATCACTCGTGGATTCAATACAGCTCCTCTTGTCATTAAGAGCTTGCTCCATGATCTTACCGAAGACACGCTCACACCCGACGGTGTTGTTCGTCGTCTGTTCGGAAAGAAGGTGCATGATGCCATCTTACATTTGTCCAAAGTTGAGCCGGTGTTTAAGCCTGAAAATGGGATACTTGATCATTGGGTAGAAAAACCAGATCACGTTTACTATTCCCAAATTTCACAGGCCGAACGCGATGTTCGTCTCGTTAAATGCGCCGATCGGTACCACAATTTGCTCGGTATGCAGGATGTCTGGAAGAAGAAACGTCAACGGGAGTATGCAGAACATACTATTCAATACCTGCTCCCTATCGCCTATTTAACCGAGCCTTCTTTGGCACTGGACATTGAGCATCTCGTGAAGAGAATACTAAACAAGAAGTAGTCGAGGTAACAGTGAGGCACGGAGATTTTTCTCCGTGCTTTTTCGTTGCGTAATTTCACACTTTCTGATACAATAACCGTTGTAACGGTGCCAATGCACCGATATATATTTTTTAATAAAAATTTATGCAAGCAGCAATTCACCCAAAATGGCAACAGGCCGTTGTAACTTGTGCCTGTGGCAATACATTCACCGTTGGTACTACCGTTCCTTCAATTCATGTTGAAGTGTGTTCTGCATGCCATCCTTTTTACACGGGACAAATGAAATATGTTGACACCAAAGGACGTGTTGACTCATTTTTGAACAAGCAAGCTGCTGCAAAATCTGATCGTGTATCAAAAAATGCACGACGTGCAGCAAAGCGCGAAGCTCAAATTGCACAAGACATTGCACGACCTGATACTCTTTCAGCACTTCGCAAAACTATTCGAGAGAATAAAGCCAAGTAACTCTTACTTATGCCTCTTTCAGTCAACTCCTGTTATCTTGAAGTCCGTGGCGGAACTGGTGGTGACGAAGCAAAGCTGTGGGCTGACGATCTTCTTCGCATGTACCTGCGCTACGCAACCAAAATGAACCTGAAGTTTACGATGCCTTCAGAAAACGTTTTAAAATTTAAGGGCGAGCATATTTTTGAGTTATTTAGAAACGAATCCGGTGTTCATCGTGTGCAGCGAGTTCCCAAAACTGAACGAAAAGGCCGAATT
>JAKAKU010000084.1 GCA_021824385.1 bacterium
TTTTATAAGTGTTGGGGCTATTCAATTTTGAATTTCTCGTTCTTTAATACGATTTCATTTATGTCTGAGAAAAAAGACAGCAAGTTGTATTCAGTGATAGGGGCATCGCCTGGATGAGCACATTGGCAACGCAAATCAAAACAACTGCGAAGGCGTGTGTGTTGGTTGCTGTCAATTAGCCCCATACCTTCGATGACCCACAAAATAATTGTATCGAAGACTTCCCGCAATTCACTAAGAGAGGCCACACTCTGCACTGCATTGAACTTCTTAAATCTGCCCTTTGTTTGACTGGCCATCTCCGCTGCTGTGACATTGAACTTTGTGAAACCATTTTTTTCAATTACACGGTGAATCCGATCGATTGCAGCGCACCAACCTAAAATAGCTGCTGCACGATAATAATCGTGGCGAGCACATTGGACGGCCTCATTCAGGTACTCATTTTCTAAAGATGATGGAAGACCTTCAAGAATTTGTGAGAGCAAGGATGATTTTGACGCACCTTTCGGGCGCGTCTGCATAGGTATGATTAGGTCATCCCTGAAGGATTTGAGTATAGAGCGAAGCGTTTCTAAGTAACTCTTCTTCATGTTATTTGGAGCACTAATCTTGATAAGGCGACCAAAATGATGAGAGTACGATTCAATCAGGTTTGGGTCAACTCCGAACTGGCTCACAAGCGTCTCGGAGAATTCCGAAAACCATCTTGCGCCAATCGATTCAGCCTTATTGAGAATGGGTTTCTTTGCAATTCGATCAACCTTGACCGTAGAGACCTCTGTTCTCAATGCCAGTATCTCCCCTTGTAGATTGCGAAGCTTTTCAAGCATGGGTTACTGTAACTCCCTAATAATTTCAGCGAGTCTATCTTTCCCTTCTGCACAAAGTCGAATTGTAGGGCTACGTTTGTCATATTTCTTGAAACTATCAAAGAGCATCTGGTTTTTCTTAAAGATAGCAGCAAAGTTAGCAGGGTCATAACATTTCCGCATCGTCGCCTCTTCCCGAACAGATTCACCATTAAACTCAAAATCTCCTGAGTGCATTCCGTTAAGTAGTGCATGCAAGAGTGCAATGCGAATCTGGCTTTCAGCCGCTTGAGTGGTTTTAAGATCATCGTAAAGTGGCAAGAAGTTCCCTTCTTCCTTATAAAATAACTGATTTATGTGTTCCACACTCAAAGTGCTCTTTTTAAGGAATTGTCTGGCTTTCACATGTAGATCAGTTTCTTGGATGTCCTCCTGTTGAGCAGTTTTTCTTGCTTCCTTTTCTCCCGTCTGCGCCTCTTGTGCAGCTTCCTTGATTTCTGCCGCTTTTTTATCCTTCTCGCCCGGTTTGGGTCGCTGATGAGCTAAATAATCGGAGAGTAAAAGTTCAAAGCATTTTACTTGCAATGGCTCCGGACATTCTTTTGCGATGGCAACAAATTCGAGAACTTTTTGTTTTAATGTCTCTGGCATTAATGTATCCCCCTTCTTTATCATTTATTCTTTTGCAACACATTAAAGGGAACAGGCTACTTTTCTCTTGCCTTGTCCTCCATGGTGTGCCTCCGTGTCTCTTCATCGACTATCCATCATATTTACAAAAAAGTAGCCTGTCCCCTTTTTCAATCTCCTTAACCCTGTTTTTCCTGGTTGGACGGTCTCAGGTCAAGGGCAAACTCCTATGGTTTTCCTTTAGAAATATCTTCTGCAAATACTACTTTTTGTCAATTATTTTTCTTTTATCAAAATGAACAATTGTATCTTTAGAACTTGTTCTTGTACCACACGATAGATAAATGATTGCAGAAGTAGTTAATAGACCAATCGCAGTAAGATAGAAATCAGCTCCATCAAAAAGGAGCAGTGTTCCGGACACAAAAAGATTTACTAGAATTCCCAACCAGATTGTAAAAACGAAAAGGCTCAAAATTTGATTTATTTTTGAAACGGAAGCGGCATACGCACTAGTTGGAATCCAGAAAGATGAATAACTTTCCTTACTGATTGTCGTTTTGTAAAGTGGACCGATTACGCTATCTTCAGTCATATCAAGATGTTTTTCCCAATTTTCTTGCCAAAATTTACTTCCTTTGTTTACCAAGAACCAAGCGAATGAAAATACAAGCCCGAAACAAATAATTAAAAATTGAAACCTTACTAATTTCTCTTGATTGACATCTTTTGCAATAACAGTTAAACCGTAACCTGTTAAAGTGGCCGCAATAAAAGTCCAAAAATATGTAGCCCTCTTCCAGTAAAGATCTATTTCAAACTTACGGATGTCTAATATCTTTTCTAATCGCCTTGTTGCTATATCATCGGCAGTTCCTTCAGTCGGAATTTTGTCCGGATTTAGTGTCGAGCCATAGTCTTCTTTGGTTCTTATTTCATTTTTTTCAGACATTGCCTTTAATGATAAATGTTATCAAAAAAATCGAATTATGACGAATGTTATTTGTGTGTTCAACATATTATTGACTGGTTTCCTGATAATATCAGACATTACTGAGGCCGTCAAGATAGCGAATTCAACCCAGTCTCCTTTGAACCCTAAGAAGCGTCCAATGGATCTGCAAAATCATTTTGTTCCAGGCGGTGAGCTCTTTCCAGAGAGCTTCTTTTCAATTGCCGCACGATATGGCTCAATGTAATCCTTCTCCCAAGTCGGCGCAAGCTCTTGAGCTCTGTCAAGCCATTGTAATGCGTCTTGGAAATTACCTAATTGGTAATGGGACATCGCCAGGTACCATGGGCCGTAAGCATCCTGGGGCTGTTTCTTTATGTGGCTCTCAGCTAATGCTATGACCTCAAGCGGTTTGTCCTTATTAAGCAGATAATCAGCCTTCTCAGAGAAGTCGCCCTCATCATGCATGTGGTAGATAGTCGCGAGATAGGCAGATGGCACAATCATTACAGTCACTATTACGACAAGAAAGATGGAATAAAAACGGTGGGCCCTGCGGTTGAACTGGTTTGTCTGCCGTAGTTCTTCCAAAATTTGCTTTAGAATATCATCGTTCATTCCCAATTCCTCCTCAAACGCCAATGATTTCTATACTGAGTAAATAAGAACATTATAGACTTCCCTGAAGCAAAATAAAACACTTCCATGGCTACGCCTTATTCCTAAGTGTCAGCCTTCCTTCGACACAGCCACAGTATGGCTGGGACAAACAACAATGCCATAGATGTAGAGGAATATTGAATATAGAAACGCGATTCCTCCAACCACTGTGAGCACCACGAACCAAGCCGGGACATCACCCATTAGCATTAGCGTCTTGGTCTCCTGCGGCACCATAGCGAAGGATATACTGGCTGGCACGGCAAGAACTAATCTCGGGACGAAGGCGTACCCATACAGATTCATCAATTTCATTAGCGTCAGCTTCTTACCGAAGAGGCGTACCACCAGCTTAGCAATAAAAGCCCCGCCGGGGATTGCAACGAGTGCAATCAGAAAGACTAAGGCATACGTAAGCAGGCTGCTGCCAGTGAATTCTGTCAATTTAATGAAGGAACCAGTCCTCATTCCTCTTGCATATCCAAAGTAAAGAGGGGTAAGAAATGCAAGAACATAAATCTTGTTGCTGGGCAGGTTTTGAAAGGTTGACTTCGGATGGATGAAAACACCTATAATTGCTTTCAGTTGATCTAACACTTCAATCGCACCTCGATTCTTATTTAGTTAACTATTACAATGCAAATTACTGTTTGAATATCATTTATGAGGAAAATATAGCATATTTTTAGAATTATAAGATGGATAATTTTTTTTTCTTCAGGGCAGGCTACCGCCGCTAAGATGCAGCCCCTCTGCTGCGGCAACATCATCGCTTGAAACAATCCCTGTTATTTTTCTTCCAAGGTTCATACCCATTTAAAACAGAACCCAAAAACACTGGATGCCCGACTGAAAACTTCGGGCATGACGCTTTTATGAGACTGTTGCCTGTGCTAAAAGTAATTTAAAGCAATTTAATGGAGATGTAAAGAGAAAACTTACATTTTACACAACCCTTTAGTACGCAAATAATAACCCACCCCTACACCCCTCCGAGGAGGGGATTTTAAAGCATAACCACTCAAAATTGATTGACAAAAAATGCTGGTAATGCAAAATAAAATACAAATACGTAAAAACGGTCGCAGAACCGTAATGATTTCATCATATTAAAAAGTTATGAAAGTGAGGTAACGTGCATGGAATTTCCGTCTTCTGAAGCGCTGAAAAAATACAGGTATTTTTCTGGTCTTTCAGATGGTGCTCTTGAGGCGCTTTCAAAAAAACTTAAAATTATCGATCTCCCAGCCGGCACGCATATCATTAAACAGGGGACCCCGCCTGATTCTTTCTATTTTGTGAAGCAAGGAGAAGTTGAGGTGCTGAAAGAGACAAGATCAAGGCAGGTTGCCAAGATTTCTGTAATAAGCAGCGGCGAAGGTTTTGGCGAGGTCGCATTGCTGACATGTTCACATCGCTGCAGCACTGTT
>JAKAKU010000121.1 GCA_021824385.1 bacterium
CGGATTGGGCCGTTGAGAAGTGAACGTGTGTAGCCTGCAAAATGGGCACACGAATACGGAATTAATCCTATTAATGTCCATGTGGGAGGCGCAAACAACGTTGATAATCATTCCGCGAACGGTAAGAAAGCTTTTGGACAGGTTGATAAAACCGTGGATGCATTCCAACTGTTGATTGATTTCGGATGGAGAGTTCCCGGAGGAAACGACATGGATGGCGGAACGAGTGTTGGATATCCAATTATGTGGAGAGATCCTGAGAGACTCCCTGGAGTTGCAACTGAACATACGTTTATGGGTTCAACTGATAAGCTGTATGACGAAGGAGCAAAACGAGGTTTTGGCCCAACAAATTCGGATGGCTCGTCTTGGAACAAAACATATATTTCATGGAAATTTGCGGACGGAAAAGCGCTTTCGTCTCCAACTGCAACCGATATTAATTTTGAATTTTGGAAAAATAAACCTGATTATGCAGTCGAGTGGAAATATGATGCTGCCAACAATCAGTATCTTCGGTTCAACGGAGGAAAGCCTCATATAGATTTTGACAATGGAAAAGTACAACTCTCTGCAAAAAATGTGGCATTCCAGTTTGTTACAGAAAAAGGGCCGGTCGACAAAGAGTATCATATGTATTACGAGAATTATGGATCGGGCAAAGCATTGGTATTTAATAACGGCGGCGTCATCGAAGGCACATGGAAGCGTGCAACTTTAAACGACAGAACTATTTTTTACGATAAAGCTGGAAAAGAAATATCATTTGTTCGCGGGGCAGTGTGGATTGAGGCAGTCCCCTCTGACAATACGATCGATTACAAATAAGAAAGTGTTAGGATTGGAAAGTACTGCCTGCCCCACAAAAAAATTATGGCAGACTTAGGAGACATTGTTACATCAAAAGTACGAATTAAACTTCTGGAGCTGTTCTTTGGCAATCCAAATGAACTGTATCACGTGAGGGCTGTTGTGCGTGAGGTAAAAGAAGAAATAAATGCCGTTAGGCGTGAGCTTTCACGGCTTGAAGAAGCAGGGATATTAAAAAAAGAGCAACGGGGGAACCGGGTGTACTATTGGGTTCGAAGTGATTACCCAATGTATGGAGATCTTATTTCACTCGTTGCCAAAAACACGGGTCTCGGATTGTCCATAATTTCCAATAAGTCAAAACTGGGGAAACTAAACCACATTATGTTTAGTGGAAAGTTTGCACGATATAAAGACCGAAAGAAAGATGACGAAGTTGATATTTTGGTGATAGGAGAAGTGGTGTTGCCCGAACTTGCCACCATAATTAGAGCAGAAGAAAGTAAGCGTGGAAGAGAAATAAACTACACTGTTATGAGTCGCGATGAATTTGATTTTCGAAAAAAGCGGCGCGACCCATTTCTTCTCGGTATCTTAGCCGGAAGTCGCGTGATGATTATTGGAGATGAAGAAACTCTCATTGGATAACGACTATGAAGCATATAAAACTGAAATTGCTATTTATTTTGGTTGTCACGCTATTTGCTACCTATATTTCCGTTCCTGAGTCAATTCCCGTTTCGATCAACCTTCCTCATGTCAATGTAAACCAGACTCTTCACAAAGCATTTTTAAATAGACCGCTTCTCTTGGGGCTTGATTTAGTGGGAGGGGCTCGACTTACTTTTGAAGCTGATACTTCACAACTGGATGCAGCTAGAAGACAAGAGGCACTGTCATCGCTTCAAAATGTCATTGAGAGAAGAGTCAATTTATTTGGTGTCTCTGAAAGTAACGTACTTCTATCACGATTTGAAGGAAAAGATCGAGTAATCGTAGAGCTCCCGGGAGTTTCTGACACCAAGCAAGCTATATCAGTTGTGGGACAAACTGCACAACTGGAGTTTATGGAAGTTGATGGACAAACGTTAAAGAAGACAAACCTTACTGGTGCTGATCTTAAAAGTGCTCAACTCAATTTTGATAGAGTTGGCGGGAAGCCTGTTGTGTCTCTTACTTTCACCGATGAGGGAGCCAAAAAATTTGCTGACTTGACTACAAAAAATATCGGAAAAGTTATTCCGATTGTTCTCGATGGACAAGTAGTTTCCGCTCCTGTCGTAAACGAAAAAATTTCTGAGGGGGCAGCACAAATTAGTGGTTCTTTTACAGAAGAACAAGCAACTCAACTTGCAGTACAACTCAATGCCGGAGCGCTTCCAATTCCCGTTAAACTCATCGAAGAGCGTACCATTGGCGCCACACTCGGAACTGCCGCTATTCAACAGAGTGTAAAAGCTGGAGTCGTTGGCGTTGTTTTGGTTCTTCTTTTTATGCTTTTGGTATATGGAAAATTGGGAATATTTGCAGATATTGCACTTCTTATTTTTGCAGTCATTTCACTTTCACTTTATAAACTTATTCCGATTGTCGTAACGCTTCCAGGAATTACTGGATTTTTGTTGTCAGTTGGTATGGCAGTCGACGCGAATATTTTAATTTTTGAACGTTTCCGGGAGGAAAAGAAGAAAGAACTTCCCACGGCGCATGCATTAGAAGTCGCATTTGGCAGAGCTTGGCATTCAATTCGTGACGCAAACGTGGCAACGATTGTTACTGCATTTGTATTGGCAAATCCCCTTGATTGGCCTTTTTTGAATACATCAGGGCCGGTGAGAGGATTTGCTTATACATTAGCTTTGGGAATTGCCATTAGCTTGTTTACCTCTCTGTTTGTAACACGAAATCTATTACGATTTTTTATACGTAAATAAATTATGAAGAAAACAATTGATCAAAACACTCAGTTTAATTGGATGAAGTTTAGACCGTTTTATTTTGGCCTTTCACTATTTGTTATTGCAGTAGGTGTTTTTAGTATCTTGAAGTGGCAGTTTGTTTTAGGAATTGATTTTGCAGGTGGAACTAATATTGAGTACAAATTTGCAAAAGAAGTAACGCCAGATGCAATAAAAAATGCACTTCACGAAAAGAAAATAGAAATAAATAGCATTGTACAGAGTCCAAATAATATTTTTGATTTGAAACTTGGACAAATAGATGAAACACAAAAAGAGAACATAGGAGAAGCAATGTCAAAGTTGGGTGGAGAAGGCTCAGCCCTTTTGAGTTTTGAACAAGTGGGACCGTCACTCTCGCGGGAACTCTTACAAAAAACATTTTATGCAATTCTGATTTCGGCTCTCGCGATCCTTCTCTGGATTGCATATCAGTTTAAGAGTTTGAAGTTTGGATTAAGTGCCACTATTGCTACATTTCATGATGCGTTCGTGGTAATTGGGCTTTTTGCACTGTTCGGTCATTTCTTTGGAGCGGAAGTTGATTATTTATTTGTAACAGCACTTCTTACTATATTGTCATTTTCGGTGCATGACACGATTGTTGTATACGACCGAATTCGCGAAATTAGAAGAAAGCATGGAGGTTCCGTTTCTGAAGTAGCAAATCGAGCATTGTCAGAAACCATGCGTCGTTCGTTTTTCAATTCACTTACTATTATTATTATGCTTGTTTGTCTTGCAGCCTTTGGAGGGAATACCATTCGCTGGTTTGCGGTGGCACTTTTGGTTGGAACAATTTCGGGCACCTATTCTTCACCGTTTGTGGCAGTTCCAGTTTTAGTCACATGGGAGCACTTAGAGAAAAAATTTAAGAAGAAATAAATTCAATTCAACTGTTTGATTGCCTGAAGTAGTGTTTCTCTCTCATTTTCAATTTGTTTTTGTTCAACCTTCTTAAATAATTTTTGCAAAATTTCACCAACTTCTTTTCCTGGTTGAATATTGAGTGTTTCCATTACATCAGATCCGTTTATCTTTAGATCGCGAATTGAAAAAGGCTCTTTTTGAACCTCTAAAAGTCGTGCTTTAAATTCTTCAAGCCGCCAACTGGTTTCTCGGGCGCCTCCTCCAAGCCTGTCTGCTACTCGAAGCGTAAGCATATCTTCAATGTTTTCTACCCCTACATTTCGGATAAATCGCCTTATTGCAGAATCGGTTTGATGCTCATCAACGGTAAATTGGTGGAAGCGCACGAGTTTAAACATTTTTTCGGTGTCGGCTTTGGAGAACTTGAGGCGCTTCATAATATTATTTGCCATACGGCTTCCCACAACCTCATGATTATAAAAAGTAAGAACTCCATTGTCTTGTTTTTTAAAGGTGCTCGGTTTTCCGATGTCATGAAGCAGTGTCGCAAAGCGTACGAGTGGATCTGGTGACTTACATTCTTTGAGTGCCATGAGTAAGTGGGTACCAACATCATAAATGTGATGCCGTTGAGGTGACTTTTGCTCCACTCCAAATGCCATTTCAAGCTCAGGCAAGATCTCATTGAGGAGATGTGTTTCGCGCAATAGTTCAATACCATGAACCGGGTCACTTGAGGCAAAAATTTTCATGAGTTCATCTCTTACTCGTTCTGCCGCAATTTTGTGAATCAGTGGTGCGTGTGTTTGAATTGCTT
>JAKAKU010000143.1 GCA_021824385.1 bacterium
TTCATGGCAAGCATGGTACGTTTGTAAGAGCTCGGAGGGTCATAAAACTTTACCAGTAGTTTTGGAGTTGCTTCTGTAGGAGAACTCGCCAAACTAAAGTAACGACGCACTCCTCGATTGTCCGAGTGTGCATGAGGCAGAGTCCACTCCATATATTGTCCAGGAATAAAATGAAAGTTCTTTACTGCATCAAACGTAAATTCCACAGTGTCACTCGTTAGCTGTTTAATTGATTGAAGTGGAAGAATAAAACGATACCCAGGGTTCACAAAATGTGAAAAGATATTTCCAATTGAGAGTGCAAGCTCCGGAGTAAAAACAATGCCGAGTTTTAGTTGTGGTGTTGCATTTAAAATTGCCACAATTGCTGCATACAATAGCTGCATCGGTTCTGTAGCGGGTGCAGTCATAGGCTCAGTGAGCATGACAAACGCCAAGAAGAAAAGCGCAGTACGAGTGAGACTAATGGAAAGTGAATTTACAACCCCCTCGAGAGTTTGAGTATTTAAATAGGAAGCACAAATAATTGTGCCCAAATATACGACCAAAAATACAACAATCATTTTTTCACGACGTATTTTTCGCATTAGAAGGAGCCCTCCCACTAAGACGACGGGTAACATAACCGGGGTGCCTACCCACCACGTAGCCGCGTGTTCAGCTGAAAGAAGGGATATGTACGCCACCGAAATAGCTGCCGGATTAAAGATATGACGTTTTTCTACTGTAAGCAAATACTTTGAAGCCATTGCAAGTCCAGCAGCTCCCGCAACAAACATAAAGTTTAGCGGAAGTTTAACGGGCACAATCAGCACCAAAATAAGAATGGTAATGTAAACCGACTCTACATTTGTCACTGCACCAAAAATTTTTGCAAAAACAAAGTTTGCACAATACCCCACCGTTAACGCAATACATACTGAAAGTAAAATATCTAAGGCGTCATAGGGCAGTAAATTTAGGGCGCTCGCAACAACTGCCCATGCAACAAGCACAATTAAGTAGTACAGCGTCAAGCGGTACATGGTGATGGAATTGAGAAATCGATCGATCAGCTTTAGCATAATTACGTTAGTTCAAACTGAGTAAAATTAGATGTTTTTATTGTTGTTTTGTTTTGAGTAACCAAAAGTGCAGATAACTCTCTTTTCTTCTCTATAAATTCTAGTGCACCTCTTCCCATTACAAAAGCTGCGGTTGCAAAACGATCAGCTTCGTACACGTTTTTTGCTATAACCGTAACACTTGCAACTTCATGAGAAACTTCACCAGTGAGCGGGTTATATATATGGTTTCCCCGAATATAGGTACCACTTGTTGCAATTCCTTCACCAGAAAGTTTCACTACTTTTATGATTTGTGTTCTATCAAATGGATTTTCAATTCCGACTCTCCACGGCTCATGATCGGCATTCAATCCCATGGTTTGAATGTCACCGGCAATCTCGATATAAAAATTTTTGTAACCATTTTTGAGGAGCATTTGTGCTCCTTTCCAAATTGCATAGCCTTTGACGAGCCCTGATGGATCAATTTTTCCTTTATGTTCTATATCAAAATAGCCGTTGGTTTCTTTTTTTGTATGCTCACACAAACTGAGAATTTTTTTCATTTCGAGAGAATACTCGCCGGGACTCAGTTTTCCATCGTTTATTTGAGAAATTTCACTTGTCTCTTTATAGGTACTAAATTGTTCATCTACATCACGAAAATAGTTAAGTACCGCATGTAAATCGGAGTTTATTACTTCAGGATCGACGACTTCAATGACCACCGGCATGCCCATAATAATGGCCTCCTCTTTCATACTTATTTATGAGCTCTTTGAAGCGCAGTGGCCATTGATTTTCGGAATGCAAAACTCGAGTCGGAAGCCCCAGAAATAATATTCACATTGGCTGATTGGGCTGCAATTGCTTCCTCCTTTAGATACTGATTTGACTGCGAATTGATTCTGATTGAGGTTCTGTTGTCATTGGGATATTGCAAAAACAGGACATCAGCAATTTTTCCATTTTGAATGACTGCTTGTACCTGAATATTTCCATAATACGCATCCTCAACACTCCCGGTAAATGTTCCATCTTTGTAGATACTGTTATTGGGAGTCGAGGTAGGGGCTGTGGTGTTTGCGACAGGAGTAACGGCGGCAGAAGGTGTTTGTGTGGTGGGTGTTTGTAAGTTTGGCTTACCAATTGCAACCGATTCTTCTTCATCAGCATGACCAATATAATTTTTTACAACAATAAGAAGTCCGAAAAACGCTAAAAATACACTGACTTGGAAGTATTTCTTGAGTATGTCCATCAACTTAGTATAGCGAATAACTTGAATTTATACTGAGAGATTGTAATGCTATTTTTTCTGGGCAAAAACAACACCTGTTCAATACTACATTGAAGCAAAAAATTTATTTTCCCTCAATAAGGGTACTTTCTGTAGAAGTTCCCGCCACTTGAGGTTTTGTTTGCGAACTTATCGCGTAAAAAAGAAATCCGAGCGCACATAAAAGGCCAACAATAGCCAATGGAATATAGTGAGGAAAATGCTTGTGCTCCGAAGGGAGAATTTCTTCAGCCGACTCGAGGGAAGATAGTTTAGTATCTTCAATCAACATACTCACCTCCAATCACACGCAAGAGCATATGAACCCTAGTGTATCATAATGAGAAGTTTTTGACAGGATTTAGCTGTACATTTTGTGCAGTCAAACTCCCATCTGAGTTTTCAGTGCCAAAAACAGCAACTGTTTTTCCGCTTGCTAGATCTGATTTTGTTCCACTGTTTGATTTTGAATAGGTTGTGCTTTCTGACAACAAAATTATTTTGGTACTTCCATCTTGGGTTTTAACGGTCATTGATTTGTCATCGATAGCGATCACTTGGCCGGATAGTGGCCTAAATCCTCGGTTTCCTCCCCCCATTCCGAGACCTCTCTGGCCATTGAATGCAAAGCGACCACTTCCAAGAGCAGGAATTTTACTTTGTTGATACTTCATTCCACCAAAGAACGAAATACCAGCAACCACGAGTGCAACAAGTGCTGTAATAACAATTGGTTTTATTGATTTTTTAGATTCGATTTTTTCTTTCATAGATAATCACCTCCCTGTTTACGTACTATATAAAACACTCCTTAATATATGCTGATAGATTACTCATAACGCAGTGTTTCAATAGGCTCTAGTGCTGCAGCTTTCCGTGCCGGATACCAACCAAACAAAATTCCAATTCCTCCAGATACTCCAATTGCCAAGACCACAGAAGTTGGTGAGATAGTAAACGGCAAGTTTAAAAGCACTGAAAGTAAATATGAAATGGCAATTCCTAGACACATTCCAAATAAACCACCGAGTGCCGTTAGAAGTGTTGCCTCTATAAGAAATTGGGTAATTATAATTCTTCGTTTGGCGCCAAGGGCTTTACGAAGCCCTATTTCGCGTGTTCGCTCAGTAACCGTCACAAGCATTATGTTCATAATGCCAATTCCTCCTACCAGAAGTGAAATGGCAGCAACCCCGCCAAGAAGTGCCGTAAATGTTCCCGTCACTGAGGAAGCGGTGTTCAAAATATCGTTTTGTGAAAAAATTGTAAAATCGGCTGAAGCGGGATTTTCAATGTTGTGTCGTTTCAGCAAAAAATAGCCAACCTCGTCTTGTGCCGCTGTCATGACATCCGAGGATTTAGCTTCCACAGAAATGGTTGATACGTGAGTTGCCCCAAACAACACTTTCATTGCCGTTGAAAGCGGAACATACATTGCATCGTCAGGATTGTTAAAACCCGTTCCCCCTTTTGAAACGGTTACCCCAACAACTTGAAGCATTTGTCCATTGACTCGAATTGTTTGTCCTATGGCGCTTACCGCATCCCCAAACAGATTTGTTGCGGTAGTCGGACCAATCACTGCAACACGAGAGAGCGAATTCACATCAGTTTCACTAATAAACACTCCACTCGCCATTGTTACCTTATGAATGGCTGCATATTGGGGGTACACACCGGTTACTTGGGTATTTGCATTTGATGCAGCGGCAACGACTTGTGCACGAGACGAATATTCTGGGGAAACATCGGAAACATCAGGCACTTCAGTCGAGCTTTTCATAGAAAGTGCATCGTCTAAGGTAAGCGTGGTACTTCCTCCACTTGCTCCACGAACGCCACCTGTACTTTGCGCGCCAGGAATAACCGTCAGTAAATTTGAGCCCAATGATTGAATTTGATTTTCAATTGCTTTTTGAGAACTTTGCCCTAACGAAATAAGCGCAATAACTGAGCCAATACCGATTACGATTCCCAAAACTGCAAGACCGGTTCGAAGTTTGTTGATGGTAAGATTTCCAAACGCTTCTTTAAAAATTTCAAGATAGTCCATATTTATGATGTATGTGCAATTACGCGATTTTTTACTTTTTCATCTTTCACTAATGCTCCATC
>JAKAKU010000090.1 GCA_021824385.1 bacterium
AACAACGTCAACACGAGCCCAAATTTCTCATATGTGTTTCTAAACACTTCAAGGATCGTGAAATGATTCACGAGCCACAGAATGATCGACCCAAACGGCCTGTTGCCTCCAGCACAAATAAATAATGCGAATAGAAAACCAATGGATACAAAAAGTGCCTCAGTTTTTTGGAGCTTTTTCACCTTACTAAATCCCACAATGAGTAGTGCTGGAAATATCAAAGCGACCGCTAAAAACAACATCGAATCATAATTACTCCCAAAAGCATGAGCTATATTAAAATAATATTTTTGCTTCAATGTGAGAATTGTCGACAAAGGGAAATATTGGCTAAGTCCCATCAAAATTGAAAGATTTTCGTTGTTACCAACAAAATTGTTTGGTTCTTTCAGTTGAACTATATACGGAAGAAGCCAAAAACAGTTTGCAAATATAAATAGAATTCCTGTTCTAATTAAATATGAAACGAGGTATATCCGTTCCTTTTTTCGTGTTGTGAAATGAAATATAGAATATAGCAGCACTACTAAAAATAGAGATATAACATAGCTTGGATGGTTGAAAGCTCCGGCTAAAAAGGCACTGAATAGCACGGCGATCGCAGCATATAAAAACTTTCGTTTTTGTAACCCATAAAAAAGTAAAGCCAAAAAACCTGGAAACAAAGCAAAAGGATACATTTGCATAGAAAGATGTCGTCCCCATATTTGGGACATGCTAAAAGGATTCAGAAGATAAAATAATGCTGCCCACAAGGACAAAACTGGTTTGCGCGAATGATTCTGGAATATCAAAAGAGAAAACGCATACATTCCAATTGCGCCCAAAGACATAAGGGTAAAAATATAAACACTACTGACTAAATAGGTTGAAGCGGTGATTTTTGATACACCAAGCAGAAAAAACAAAAAAGGAATTTTGCCTACTTCGAAGATTAAGGGGTAACCTGGAACTTGATCAACCCATATATTTGAGTAAATTTGAATAGTTCTTTGTATATTGAAAAACGGGATACCCTCTTCAGCCCCTCCAAAAACAAAACCTATTCGAAGAAGATTAATGGAGATAGCGGCCGTGATGGCAAAAATAATAAATAAATGAAGTCGATGTGTCGAAAGGAACTTTTTCATGTATAGTACTTAGTTAGTATAAATGATAAATCGAGCTAGCGCGAAACACATCTATTTTTTTGTAGGTACGACTGCGGAACTGATCAAAGTCATGCCTGTAATCGAACAACTAAAGGAAAAACACATTTCTTTTAAACTGATTAGTTCAGGTCAAAACAATTTAAACTTAACGGAACTGGAATCTGTGTTTGGAAAGATATCTGTGGATATTGTATTTGGTCAAAAAAAAGGGAATCACAAAGTTTCTACGAAAAACTTCATCAACTGGTCTGTACACACACTTTTCCATGCCTCGTTGGGATTAAGAAAGGAATTCGAAGGATTAAAGAAAGATCAGGCCTATCTTATTGTTCATGGGGATACCGTTTCATCAGCGATTGGGGCGATAATCGGAAAACTATATGGACTTACCGTAGTGCATATTGAATCCGGACTGCGATCTTTTGACTACTTGGAACCATTTCCAGAAGAAATTTGCAGACATCTGGTGTCTATACTGAGCGATGTTCATTTTTGTCCAAATAGCTGGTCTGTCAGAAATTTGAAGCATACGAGTGGAAAGAAAATAAATACTAAGAAGAATATTGTCATTGAGAGTTTGTTCAAGGCGTTATCAGTTACACCAAAATCTGACATGCCAAAAAGTTTGCAAAAAAATAGGTATTTTATGTTTATGATGCATCGTCAGGAACATATGCTATTCCATAAGGATAAGAACAAAAAAATAATTGAAACTGTGCTTTCTGAAATACCAAAGGGGATGAAATGCGTTGTGATTTTACACTCACTGACTGAAGCTTTCTTAGAAAAACAGCAAATGTTGTCACAAATAAAGAATGATCCCCGGGTGATAACCATTCCAAGGCAACCCTATACAATTTTTTCACGCATTATGTCTGAGTGTGAGTTTATGATTACTGATGGGGGAAGTACTCAAGAAGAAGCCTATTATCTTGGTAAGCCATGCCTTATTATTCGAAATAAAACTGAGCGCATAGAGGGCTTAAAGGAAAATGCAGTAATGGCGAAAGGAAATCTCGCTGTAATCAAGAACTTCATTAAGAATTATAAAAGCTATAAACGGAAAAAGGTGAAATTGTTACCAAAACCCTCGGCGGTTGTCGTAAACTATTTTAGTTAGGAAATGAAGAAACAAAATTACTATTATCTCAATGATAGATGGAGAGACTGGGATTCTAACATTACAAAGAGCCTGGTGAAGGATGTGCTCGCGACTGCTCGAAAAGAAACGAAAATACCGCTTAAAAAAATGAATGTTTTGGTTGTTGGATGTGGAGGAGGAACGTACAGTTTTGCAATAGAAAAAAAAGTAAAGAAAGTAGAAAGCGTTGAGCCGTATAAAGAGGCATATTTACAAGCTTTGGAAAACAAAAAGCGATTGAAATCTGATATCTCGATTCACAACGTGGTAATAGAAAAATTCAATTCATCAACAAGGTTTGATTTGGTAATGAGTATTACCACTTTGGAGCATATGCCGAATCCCAAGGCTTCATTTCGACAAATATTTAAATTAATGAAACCTGGTGGAATTATTTATTTGACCGTTCCTAACAAGCTCTGGCCAATTGAAGTCCATTACAAGCTCCCATTCCTTTCTTGGCTTCCTCTTCCACTTGCAAATAGATATCTAAAACTTAGTGGACTTGCCAGTACCTATGAGGATAGCTCATACGCAATGACGTACTGGGGTATCAAACGCTTTTTTAACCAATACCCATGCAGCTATTACTTCAAAGTCCCTGAATCAAACGCAGCCTATCTTGGATTGGGAGATACAAGTACTCTCTATACAGCAATAAAGAATATTGGTATAAAGCTAATAACCCGCTGGCCGATATTCTGGGCCTTTTCAAAGGGGTTTATACTAGTGATTAAGAAGAACGAATAAAATGATAAAAAAATACTTTGAATACCTATATAGTGAGGCGGAAAGAGTGAATCGCAATAATATCGATCTTTCCCTTTCCAAAGTTACCAGGAAAGGAACACTTTTGGATGTTGGTTGTTGGGATGGAACCTACACGACCCGCTGGGCCAAGTCATATAAAGCAAAAAAGGTGCTCGGTTTAGAAATTGTTCCAGAAGCGGCTAAAATCGCCAAGAAAAAAGGTATACAAGTGATTGCTCAAGACGTTACACAGGGAAATTGGAAAATTAAAGATAATTCGGTAGATTGCGTAGTATCCAATCTCGTTATTGAACATCTCACCAGTGTGGATACTTTTATAGCTGAATCTTACCGCGTTCTGAAAAAAGGAGGGGTTAGCATTGTGAGTACCAACAATTTATCGAGTTGGCATAATATTATCAGTATCTTAATGGGCTGGACTCCTTTTGATATGGTGAATTCTTCAGTTAAGGCGTGGGCGATTGGAAACCCATTCGCACTTCACACGAATGAAGATTTACTCATCGGCCCCTCCTACAGCCATAAATGTGTTTACAGTATTCGCTGGTTAAAAGAGTGGTATGCATTATACGGATTTAAGTTTGTCGATGTTAAAGGCGCCGGGTATTATCCTTTGCCGGCGGAATTTGGAAATGTTGATAAGCGACATAGTGCCTTTATGACTTTGACCTTCAAAAAATAATGCTCTTTTTATGAAACAGCTTGTGTTTCGTTTTGATGTAGATACCCATAAATGCGTGAAACAGGGCATACCAAACCTTATCGCATTGTCGAAAAGGCAAAACGTAAAATTTACCTTTTTTGTCCACTTTGGTCGTGCCGTGAGTCAAAAAGATTTTTTAGTTGCGATGATAAAAAAATCAAAACCAACCAAAAAACATGCTCACTTGTCTGCATTAACCAAACTTGGGTTTAAGAATTATCTCGTTGCAGCAATCTTGAATCCTCAGATTGGAGTTGTTGGTCAAAAAGAAATTCGCGATGCAATTCACAACGGCCATGAAATTGGACTGCACGGTGGGCGTAACCACGAGACGTGGAATCGAGAAGCCCTTCATTGGACAAAAGGAAGGGTTAACGAAGAAATATCTTGGGGCATAAACGAGATGAAGAAAATATCATCAACTTATAAAATGCTCGGTTTTGCTTCTCCTCATTGGAAAGGAAACAATCGCATATATTCAGTTCTTGCAGAAAAAGGATTCACTTATGTATCAGACATTCATAGCAACAAACCATTACAAAAAATCGATACGAAAAATCACTACCTAACATTCCAAATAACATTTCTGGTGAGCCGATGGGGGTAGGATATATAGAATGGTGTAGAGCTAAAAGATGTCAGACGTTCAGATCCT
>JAKAKU010000100.1 GCA_021824385.1 bacterium
GCGCTTTTAGCTTTTATTGTAACGCAAAGTACACTACAGTCATTTAGAGGTACGAGAAAAGTTGATGCCTCAAGTAGAGTTCGTGACAATTTAGACTTTGCTGCTTCACTGGTTGAACGAAACGTACGAAACGCCAAATTGATTACGAGTGCATGTGATGGCGCGAGCCATGCAAGTATCAGCTACACAACCCAAACAGGAACGACTGGAAGCTACACCTGTAGTGGTGGGGCCAATCAGTACTTAAGTGATGGCACATCTGGTGCGCGCATAACAAGTTCTGATATAAATCTCACTACCTGCACTTTCACTTGCACATCAAATGGCGTATACAATCCACCGATTATTGATTTTGTCTTTGCAGGAACCGCAGCAAATGCCGCCGCGACCGACACCAGTTTTGCGACTATTTCGAGAAGAGTAATATTACGTGTATACTGAAAAATATATGAAGAAAAACGCATCAGGACAAGCACTATTCAGCCAGAATGGTCAGGCTTTGCTTATGGTTCTTCTCTCTGTGGGAGTAGTCCTCACTATTGCTCTTTCCGTTGTCTCCCGTTCAATTACCGATGTGTCAACGAGTACAAAAGGTGAAGAATCTCTCCGAGCTTTTTCTGCTGCTGAAGCAGGCGTTGAAAATACCCTCAATAATTCAATTGAATCCCTTCCCCTTGTTCCCTCACCTACTCCGGTGCCTGTTGGTTCGTCTGGCTCTACATACACTGCAAGTTTGACTGCATTTCCTCAAAACCCTCGCTCATATTTATATCCGGTAGAACTTTCAGCTGGAGACAGCGCTACGGTGTGGCTTTCATCACATGATACCGACAACAGCCTTACATGCACCGGAGGTAATAAATGTTTTCAAGGACAAACAATTGATGTCTGTTGGGGAAAAACCGGCAGTGGAACACAGCCAGCAATTGCCCTTGCACTTTTGTATGAAGACCCGGCTGGTGGAGGTGTTCGAAAATATGCATACATTGCCTACGATTCGAACGGTTCTCGCGCATCTCAAAATCGCTTTATCACGAACGGAATAAGTACCAATACAGGTTCTGGCTCCTGTACCATCGACGGTACTCCACTTGCTAACAAAGTTACCGTAAACCTGCTTACCGATCTCGCAATTCCAAATGGATCAATAAATGGAAAACGCTTAAAGTCTCTTACTGCTCTCCTTTTGTACAATACAACCCCCACTCTTTTTGGTGTCACGAACCTCCCCTCAGATTTACCAGATCAGGGTCGTCAAGTAGACTCTCTGGGAACGTCTGGAACTTCTACACGCAAAGTACAAGTGTATTCACTGTATCCTGAAATCCCAAGTATGTTTCAATCGTCGCTCTATTCTCCACCTGGGATAGTCAAGTAAACTTGCTTTCTACGAAAGTAAAGTAAATCTGCTATTCGGGATAGTAAAGCAAGTTTGCTATTTGGGATAGTAAAGCACGTTTGCTATTCGGGATAGTAAAGCGACTCGGTTTTGTTTATTATTAATTACCTGCCTATGAGTGTTGGACTCGACATTGGATCAAAAACATTAAAAGTAGTTGAACTTGAAAAAGTTGGATCTGGTTTTTCGCTGAAAGCAGCTGGGGCTGTTAATTTTCAATCAACGCAAATTGAAAAACTTGCAGATCAAAAGGCAGTGGATGCTTTTGCACAAATTATTAAAAAGCTCTTTACTGACGCACGTATTTCTTCAAAGAAAGTTACGATATCAATTCCAGAATCGCTCATATTTATGCGAACCGTAAAGTTTCCGCTTCTTACCAATGAAGAAATTGAGTCGGCAGTTAAATGGGAAGCTGAAGAATATATTCCAATCCCGGTTAAAGACGCAATAGTCCGTCATAAAATTTTGGAGCGTCAAGAAGTTGGGAACCCACCTCAAGTGTTGGTTCAAGTTATAGCCGTTCCAAAACTTTTGATTGAGAAATATATGAATGTGGTGAATAGTGCTGGACTTGAAGTAGTCGCTATAGAAACGGAACTCTTGGCACTTTCACGAACATGGGGTTCTCCTGACAAAACAGTAATTCTTGCTGATTTTGGCGCACGAACAACAAATATTGCTATTGTTAAAAACGAACAGCTCTTTTTCTCACGATCGGTACCAACTGCGGGGGAAGCTTTTTCTCGTGCAGTAAGTCTTGGTCTTGGAGTAACTCCTATTCAGTCAGAAGAATACAAGGCCACTTATGGACTCAATGATACCCAACTCGAAGGAAAAGTTGGACGATCGATTCGCCCTGTACTTACCGTTATTGTAGATGAAATCAAAAAGTCGATGAGCTATTTCCAAATGGAAACTCATAACGATATTCCTCGATCTCTTATTTTATCTGGTGGAACTTCCGGGCTTCCTGGTCTCGCTGCTGAGCTTACCAGACTGCTTAATATGGAAGTGCAAGTTGGAAATCCATTCTCTCGACCCGACCTGACTGTAGACGCTGAAAGTGCACGAAGCCTTGCAAGTTTTGCTCCTATTTACGCAGTGGCTGTAGGGCTTGCTTTGAGAGAAGATTAGTAATTTTTTAATTACACATTATGTCTGAAATTAATTTTCTGCCACAAGACCAGATTCAAAATAAACAAGTTAGTGCTGTTAGTGGAAAACTTAAAATCTTTACAGCACTGCTTGGATTTGTTTGTTTGGTTGTAGCTATTATTGGCACCATATTTATTTTTTACAGAAACTCTTCAGTCACTAAACTTGAAGCTCAGGAAAAAAATCTTAAGGAACAAATTTTAGCTCAGGAAACCACAGAACAGACACTTATCTTTGTTCGTGATCGTCTTTCAAAAATAAAAGAGCTGCAGGCTAAAAATAGCGCTACTGCGGACTTTCTAGCTCAAAAAAATGTTTTTCAAACATTTGCACCAGGAATAGAACTCAAACAACTTGATGTGGCCGATTCTCAATCTGATTTTTCGATAACGGCGCCCGATTCTGCAGCACTCGGGGATGTATTGCAAAAGATGAAGACAAAAGAATTTGCTTTAGGGGTAATAGACACAATTTCTTATAACCAATCACTCGGGTATCAAGTGAAATTTAAACTAAAATAATGGGATCTCTCAATCAATATAAATCTATGATTTGGTACGGCCTTATACTCATGGGTTTGTTTGTTGCAATTATTTTTGAAGCTCAATTTTTTTACGGTAAAGTTCAATCGCTTACTCAAACAGAACATGATTTGAATAGTCGTATTGCCGTCTTGGAACAACGTAATAACACACTCTCCTCACTCTCGCCTACCGTTATTGCAGCATCAAAGCAAATTGCGACCGTTTTGCCCGCAGAAAATTCTGTCTTACTGGTTACCTCTCAGGTGAGAACTACTGCAGTTGCAAATAAAGTAACCATTAAAACGCTTACGACTAGTTCGATAACGAGTGAAACCGATCCACTAGCGGGCTCAACTCAAGTGGGTATTATCGTAGAAGGTCAAAGCAATTCTGTTCTCGACTTCTTAACAAGTCTTACCACGCAAGCACCGCTTATTGAATTAGGTGGAGTAAATTTCGTTACAAATCCGGTAACGACGGTTGCTCAGGTGACCCTGAACTCGTATTGGGCTCCGTTCCCAACACAGCTGCCTGCAATCACTGAATCAATTTCTGCGCTGACTCCTGAAGAAACAACACTCTTAACACAGCTGGCATCTTACACGAGCCCTGTCATCAATTCCGATACACCAGACAGCAGTTCATCTGCGATTATTGTAAACACATCACCGTTCTCACCGGTTAACTGATAGAAATAAAAATTACGAAGTTCTCAAAATGAGAATTAATGAAGATTCGTTAAGGGTTTACGTTGACACTCACAACAGTATTTTCTTGTGTTGCTTTTATTGCCAAAATCTTTCGAATGTTTTTGATAGTCTTGCCTTCTTTGCCAATAATAAGACCAACTGTTTCTTGTGGAGCTACAACCGTTAAGTTGATTTTGTCGTCAACTTGTTCTTCTGTTACGGTAAAGTCATCAATACCCGTAATTTCATGAATAAGAAAAGTGAGAAGTTTCTTCATATAAGTTTGGTAACTGCAGGTGAAACCTGTGCACCTTTGGCAACCCAGCGTTCAATTCCTGCTTTATCAATTTTCTTGTCGGAAGTTTTTGGATGCCAAAAACCAAGCACTTCAAGTGCCTCTCCACCATTTTTCTTTGATTCATCGATTGCGATGACTCTATAAAAATGATCATTTCTCTTTCCAAGCTTTGTAAGTCTGATTTTTACCATGGCGAAAGTATTTTACTCTATTTCAGCGAAAGTCTCAAGCGCATGCTCAGCAGCCGATTGCTCAGCGGCACTTTTGCTTCGCCCGAGCCCTTCCCCAAGCGACTTTTCGCCTACAAAAACCTCAATAACAAATTCTTTTGAGTGATCCGGTCCCTCT
>JAKAKU010000110.1 GCA_021824385.1 bacterium
CTAACGTCATCAACAGCCTTGTTGTATACAAATGGGGCTATATTTTGAAGAAACATATCTAAGAGTAACTCTGCCCCAATGATATCCATTTCTTCGTCACGCTCGTTTTGATAAAAGACAATAATATCTTTAATGGCCTTATTTCGATCTTCTTTGCTGAGGATATCAAAGTCTCGTTTAATTGTTTTCATAAAAATCTAGCGCTATTGTAGTAAAATCACACTATATGGCACAAGTTGTGAAGAATGGTAAAAAATGCACTGTTATCGCTGGTGTACACGAGGGAAAGTCAGGAACTGTCGCTGATATTCATACAAGCAAAACGGGTGCTATCACCATTACTGTTGTGCAGTCCGATGGCGAACGATTTAAGACTCTTGCCAAGAACGTCAAGTTTACTTAAAACTAGCTACCTCACCCGCTCCTCCTACTTTTACCGCTTTCTTAATAATGTCCGAGAGGACTGACAGGTCACTCTCTTGAACAGATGTAAAGCGAATACAACTTTTCCCAATACGCGCCTTTGGGAGCTTATCCTTAAAGGTCTCAGCGATGTACTTTTCGTTCTCTAAGGCACAAATATAGACCGAAATATAATTTTTTTGACTTGCAAGTGCAATGAGTGACCAGTCTCCCTCCTTTCCACTTGCATACCGGTAATGATAGGTTCCATAGCCAATCATGCCCGAGAGAATATGTGGTGTAAGCGTTGGGGCAGTTTTTTGAATTAATTCGTGAATCATTTCAACCTCATGTCTGCGAGGTTCAGAAATTGCAGCAATATATTCTTCAGGGGTTTTAGCTGATGTCGGCTTAAACATATTCATATGTAGATTAAGGGTTCAATTGAGTAACAGATATGTATGCTTGATTATACAAATGTACGGTGACACACCATTAAATAAGACCCGAAAGAAGTAAAACCAAAATCACTCCTGTAAAAAAAGCAAAAATGCCAACGGTACGAACAAATAAATTTACGGCCTGTTTCTTTTTTCCTTCAATAAAAAGGAGTACGGGTTGGTACAAGAAGATGTATGCCATGATAGCGGCCGAGAGTGTAAACAGAGACAACATCGTGAGAGGCGCCCCAAACGTATCAGGCTTATCTCTCAAGTTATGAGACAACAGATTAAAAATACTTACGATAACGAGGATGTATCCCGAGGCACTTAATGCATTTAAAAGAGGGTTCTTGGTCACAAATGTAGTATACAGTAATTATGAAGTTTTTTTACGATTTATTTGCCGGCGTTTCGAATTGCCTCAAGATCTAGTTTTTTCATTGGCATGAAGACTTTTGTTACTGCCTCAGCTTTTTCAGGGTCGCGCATCATTTCATCCAGAATTCGTGGTGTTACTTGCCATGTTACGCCAAACTTGTCGGTGCACCACCCGCATTGCTCGGCTTCAGGGACAGCAGATAATTTTCCCCAAAAGTAGTCAATCTCCTCTTGGGTTTCACATTCAATAATGTAGGATGTTGCGCCATTCAGTTTGAATTGTTCGACTGGGCCTCCGTTAAGAAACATGAAACTTGTTCCATCAAGTTCGCATTCTACTGTTAGTACCGATCCTTGAGGTCTGCCAGAAACTTCTTCGCTTGCTTTGGGCGATTTGGTTATATCTCCTATTTTTGCACTGTGATTACCAGGCGCAGAGCTGAAAGTATCTATGTAGTATTTTGCAGCCTCTTCTCCATCATTGTTGGCAAACCAAATGCATGTAATCAGTTTACTCATGGTTATGTATTCGAAGAAAATTCAATAATCCATTCAATACCATACTTATCTCGAAACATTCCCGCATACGATCCCCATGGACTGTCTCCCATAGGTCCTTCCACTTCTCCGCCTGCTGAGAGCCCCGCAAATAATCTGTCTGCTTCCTCTTTACTGTCAGTACTCACCAAAATTTTACTTCTATTTTCGCGTTCATTTACTCGTCCCATCACTGCTGGAACATCATTCGCGATCAATAGATTGCTTTTACCAATGGGCAACGCAATATACATAATCTTATTTTCTTCATTTTCGGAAGGCTTGAATTCAGCACTCGCAAGATCTTTGAAACGTATAATTTTTGTGAACTCTCCACCAAAAACTGATTTATAAAAGGTGAATGCTTCTTCGGCGTTGCCATTGAAGTTGATCCAAGGATTAGTTGTCGCCATAGGCTATATGATAGCAAAAAACACAATAAAAAGCGTCACTGACTTTGGAGGTATTGAAGTTTACTGGCAAGATTTACCAAAGATTAAGTTACTGGTGCAGCTAATATCTTTTCTATCAATCGTATTATCGCCATTTGCATCACAACCTTGAGTTCCTTTAAACTTGCCGTTTTGTGCCAGCAGTGGACTACTCCCGTCTTGATCAGAAATTTCGAGCGTTATTGCTGACATATCTCCTGCATCGATTTTTCCATCACCGTTGCAATCCCCTTTCGGAAAAACAGGTGCTGCATATTCTTCACAAGCAGTCGGTGATTCAAAAATTTTCTTTTTCAAACAAGTGAAATCTGACTCATTGATTTTATAATCATAATTAGCATCGCACGTTTCAACCCCTTGAAAAGAACCTTTGGTGACCCGTGCAGCACTCTCTCCATCACCGTCATTTATTTCTAAACTTAAAGCAGACAAATCTCCTGCATCGATTTTTCCATCGCCATTACAATCACCATATAGTGTTTGGTGTGATGTATCTGACGTTGGTGTTTTATATCTGTTCCAATTTGCAGCTTGCGTGTTCGAAGTTGTTTTTGTTTGAGTGCTCAGGAGAATAGGAACCACGGCTAGAGCCAACACAATAACTGATAAAACAGCAATCTTGTTATTCTGTGAACGCTTCACCATGTCTGACTTCAGGCTACTATTCTTGCTTGTTAGTTGTCAATATTTTAAAGGTACGTCTTTTCGAAAGACAAAGCACTTTACTGTCCATTGTGGCAGGCAGTATTAACTCTCCACTTAGCACAAAAAACGGTCTCTCAATGCGAGAGACCGTTACTCAGTTACTGCCGGGCTTTAATCAAATCTACTGTTAACAACTTGCTTCCACGAGTACCAGTGTATAACTGCCCACACGTTTGGCTAAGTCTAGATCCTGCGGCATCGGTATTATCGTATTCAGGGTCGCCAACTTTCCAGTCACGATATGTATACATAATACTGGCATCCACTTCACGCATCGTATCTTTGACTTTTTCGACCAATGTAGCGTCAAGGGTACAATACACAAAGGTGTTGTCGCCAAAGATCCAGATTTGCCACAAACCATTGTTAAGCTGTTCAACATTGCTGACAACACCACGACCAACGGCTTCTTTACCGATGCCGCTCGGCTTATTTCCCTTACCATCGCAAGCTGCCAATACAGTGAGCAGTGTTACCAAAATAAAAATGCGAAAGTGCTTCAACGGATCCTCCCTTTATGTAGAAACGATCACGTATTTATATCACAAATGGAGGCTAGAATCAAGCTATGGGTCTTTAGCTCCACCTTATGGAAAGTACGAGAACCTATTATCTCACTACTTAGCTTTCAATTGGTTGCGCAACTTCCCAAACATATTGCGATTCAATAAGTCTTGTAAATATTTATACGAAATAAACGTAACTAAAAACGCAATCACAATGCTTCCTAAAATATCAATGAGGTGATGTACATTAGCAAAAATTCTTCCTAATCCTACAAATAATGAAAGGGTGACTAAAAATAATCCTGCCTTTCGATTGTAGACAAAAATTATAGCTGCGATTGTCATTGCAAGTAATGTATGGTCAGAAGGAAAGCCATTATCAGTTGACGCTTTTATTAAAGGCTCAATGTGTTGGATTACAAATGGTCTAGGACTATTGATAATAGCACCTGAAAGCTTTGCAAATAAAAATGAGAGTGGAAATGCTAAAACCGCCAATTTCATTATATTTAGTTTTATACTTTTATTTGAAATCAGAAAAACAACAAGCGCCAGTAGCACAATAATCAAGTATAGGTACTTCGCAGCAAAAATTATTAATATATCCATAAGAATTATTGTATCAAATGGTTCGACTTGAAAAATTAGAGAGCCTATTATTTAGGGGCTTAATTTCAAAAATCTTAAAAATCTTCTTCCAAAAGAGGAAACAACAAAACCGCTGCTCGAATAATATTGCGGAGACTTTTCCCCTTCCAATACCCCTTCTTTACTTGGTGATTCATGGATTGCAGCTGTCCCAGGATTAAGTGGATGTGCTAAATCTTGCCCCTGAAGCCGTTGTAATGATCTACTTATCATAATCGAATCAATCCCAGAATTTTTCATAAGTGCCTCTATCACATCCACCTTCACGCCAGGAGTATGCCCACTATCAAGG
>JAKAKU010000070.1 GCA_021824385.1 bacterium
TTTATAACAAGATTCAATGTATCAAAAATTTTAGCAGGCGAATTGGGATAGGAAAAAGTAACATCGTTAAATTCTATCTTTGGTGGAACATTCTGATCTGAGATATTTACGGTGCCGTCAGTATCGGGAGTATACAGTTCAAAGACTTCCTGAGCATCCTTAATACGCAGTGCCGATTCACGAGCCCCTGAAATTCGATAGGTTAACCCATCCAACTGATCAGAAAAAGAACCCAAAGATCGTATTAAGAATGTAAGTGCGCCAACGGTAATTCCACCCGCAACACCTTTAGTCACAATAAGATATAACCCTGCACCAAATAATATTGCATCTGAAATAGATTGAAATATTTCAGTTCGTGCCCATCCTACATACAGCGAATTCATTTTTTGCACATAATGTGTAGTAAACCTCTCAAAAAGTTTTTTCAAATATCCACTTCCCCGTGTAGTGAGGAGTTCTTTCAAATCTTTAGGATCAATTAAATATCCTGCTGTCTGAAATGCACTTCGTCGACTCTCAGTGTTGTCCTTTACCAATCCAAAAGCCCTAGACATATAGCTTTGATTGATAAAAAACTTAATTACGAAAAAGAATATAAAAAAAGGTAGTAAGACAGGAATGTTATACCCGACAACCGCCGCGCTTGAAAACAGTAGTACTATGGAAGCGATTAGTACAACAGAACGTTGTAAATGTTGATTAATTTGTCCGTAGACTTCATTAAATCGAGTAGTTTTATTTGTTAATTCTGGATCTTCCAACTTAGCCAGACCTAGCAGAACGAGATGGTCATACAAAATTTGTTTTAACTTAAAGACATCACTGTTTGATAATAAAGTTTGTGATCTACTATTTATCGTGCTTATGATTCCCGTGAATAAACTTACCAAGACAATAGGGAGAATGACGATGAGCAGTTGTTCTGGTTGAGCGCTTTTTTGCGCAATTAGTGCAATAATTTTGTCAATCGCGATTCCAAAGACGTAAGCGTATAGCAAAATTTGAAGTTGCATGTAAATTTGAGTCACTATGAGAACCACCGTAACAACTTTTGAAATACTCCAATATATATAAAAAACCCACTTAGTAATTTTGAGAAATTGAACCGTACTCTTCATTCTCAAATAGTATGCTTACTATCGGGCAAAAACAATCTTTAATACTTTCTCTGGAGCTGCTATAATACACTTATCTTCAAGAAGACTTCTTTTTATAACTGGCGGTGAGTACAGCCGCAAACACTACCCAAGCTATCACCGTAATTCCATTACCAATGGAGCGAACTGGGGTGTCTTCAAGTTGTGCTTTTATTTGATACTCCCCTTTTGGAATTTTTATATAAAATCTCCCCCATTTTTCGGTATCAGGAATAAAAGTAGGGATTTCTTTCCCGTCTAAGGTAACTTTCCAATTTGGGAATGCCAACTGTCCAACCCTGATTGTCATTTCTGTTTCACCCTCGTTGTGAGCTACAAATGTAAACCAATTCGTGCCTTGTTTGCCACTGTGCACATGCCCATCGCCCTCGATAACTTCGGCAATTTCACGACGTGGACCTTGAGGTGCCATTTCTGCGGTATTTGGCAGATAATCATAGATACCTGCTGTTTGCTGAAGTTCCCACGCGGCCCCAGTGAACTTTTCTTGGTCAGTAAGCGGACCGAGTTTTCCATGTTGTGGCAAGAAGAAGTTCCAGCTGTACGCGAGAGCTGCAACAACGAGAACAATAAACCCAATATATCGAATAAATTTTGGTAAGTACGTCATGATTGCGCCGACACAGAATGAAAATCCAAGAATAATCATGGTTAAATATCGCCACGGGAATTGAATAAATTGAAGTGCCTTAATATGTTCCCAAATTGGTGTCGACTTGGGGTGAGCCATAAAAAGAGCGATCCAACCTGTCGCAAATAATACTGAAACGGCAAGCATTGGTACGGTAACTTTGCGCTTTCGAAGAAGGAGAAGCGCAAAAAATGGAATTAAAAAGAGCGGCAAAATCCAGTGGAACCACCCAACTTGAAACGACATCTCATCATTCAAGCCCCAAACCGATGGTCCAAATCCCCAAAAACGACTAATCAACAGCTGTCCGATACTCGGAAAGTGTGCCGTAAATTCGTAGTAACCCTTAACCAGAGAATCGGTTTGTACCACATTCTTCTCAAAGAATACGGGGAGCGTAAAGAATGCAGCCAAACAAAACGACCATAGCCCAGAAATAATGAGAGGTGGAAGTACTTTCCAATTTTTGTAATACAAAAGCCATGCCACACACCACATTGCAAAGAATGGTGTAAAGATAATAACCATGAGGTTGTGGGAAGTGAGGAGTGCAGCCCATGAGAGAGCAAGGGGAATACCCAATATAAGATTTTTAACAATAGAATACTTGGTAAATTTTAAAATGGGTAAATCTTTATTGGCGATGAGGTTATAAGAAAAAAGAAGAATTAATGGGAACCAAATAAGTCCCCATGCTTCGTTCATGGCACCTCGTACATAAATATCGACTGCATGGTAAGGAGCCCATACATAAAACACCGATGACAATACTCCCCCAAGACGCCCGAAAAAACGTTTGGCGAGAAAATACATGGTGACTCCAGAGGCCATGAATGCAGTAATAAATAACGCCTTTGCAGTATCAACAAAACTGTAGCCAAGAATACGAAAAATTTGTCCGACTAAATATGGAAGTGGCGGATAAAAATTAAAGAGGGGATATCCAAAGCCGTATCCCATATCGGGCACCCACCGGCACGGAATTTGAAGATCAGCAAAACACTTCTCCATTTCAAGCTGTCGCATCATTTGCAGGTCATCGTGCATATTAAAATACCCCGTTCCAAAAAGTGGTTTAGCGGCAAGCCATGCAAAGAAAAATACCGCCAGAAGAGGCAAAAAGTTTGGACTTGAGATAATTTTTTTAACGAAAGTAAGCCCTCTCATGCAAGACACATAATACCATAAAAATGGCGCTCTATTTCAGCGCCATTTAATCTTTAAATACGAAACACCAATGCTTGCGGAACCGTTTCTGGTACAAATATTCCTTTGGCTCGCAAAATTAAATTCTCACCAAGCCTCCGCGAAATCGTATGTGGACCAAAAAATTCGCCGATTTTTTTCTCGACATCCGCCGGATCGTCACATCGAAAGGCGAGCATATCTCCAGAGAGAGTGGTAATGATTACAAAGTATTCCACAACCTCCATGTTCCCCTCAATCAAAAGTGCTTCATAGGGGCCGGGGGCAAAATCGTGATGGTACACCCATACCTTCGTTTGTGAATCACCAAACCCACATTTCCACACAACAACTCTGCCATTCTCGCCATACAGGCGCTGCAAATGAGCCACAAACAGCTGATTCATTTTCTTAACCGGCTCGTTGTATACCACACTTGGGCCATCTTCAGTTCGTCCTACATATCCGATTACACTACTCATGATAGTCTACCTCCATACGTGGACTTCACTCGGATTTGAAGTATTCTATGCTTTCACTTGACACTATTCAATTCGAAGAAATAAAACGTCTCCTGAGGGCCTGCCGACACATATTCATGAGTACCCGGCATTCTCATTGGCTTCACAAATGAATACAAAAGCGTTAGGCCATCGCGCTTAAATTCAGGGTTTAACCGAGAAGAGTTGACCACAAAATATGTTTTTGCGCCAGATTTCTTGGCTTCAATGAGCTCTTTCGGAATTGATTTAAAGTTTAAACCGGTACCCACCACCACGACATTTGGAATTTTCTCGAGATATATCTGCAGTCCATCGGGCAGGGTACCAAAATATCCTTCGGTGCCAACAATGATATGTTCGTCGGGGTGTGCAGTCGCCTCTTCTTTTATAATGTTCGCCGATTCAAGAATTCCAAAACCAGAACTCCATTCTTCAAAATATCCACTACGTTCGCTTTCAGGAAGTGGGGCATTTACTGGATTTGTTATGAGAAGAACGTCAAAATACAGTGCGTGAACAACAAACAGTCCAACAATAAGTAAGTACCATTTACTTTTTAAGAAACTACTAAACCCTGCAAGAACAAAAAGCGGCGGAAGGGTGAACAAAATGTATCGCGTGGTAAATGATTTTGAATACATACTGCCGACAAGCAGCGGAAATGCAAAAGCAATCAGGAGTACCAGTATTTTAAAAGACAGTTTTTTGATAGCAACGAGATAGCCGATCAGTGCCAGTAGAAGCACTTCAAATGGCGCAAGAATTACCATCCACTCAAAGGCACGATCGAGATTAAAAATAAAAGGATCTTTGGTGTTTGTTATGACATGTGAAA
>JAKAKU010000075.1 GCA_021824385.1 bacterium
GCGGGTTTCTGAAGTAAAAGACAAAATAGAAACACTGTTTTTGGAGCTTGCGGCAAATGAAGCCCAGCTTGAATTCCCCATCGTGTATGCAATAGGAAGACGCGGAGTAACTTTTTATACCATGCCTGATAACATTGACGAACCGGGCGACGTAACTCCGCTTTTGGAAACAATTATTAAAGAAGTTCCTGCTCCCCAAAACTCGATTGAGGGAACATTTAAGATGGTTATTACAACGATGGACTATGACCCACATTTAGGTCGTATCGTGATTGGAAAAATTCATCAAGGAAAACTCGAATTGGGACAAAAAGTAATTTTAACCGACAAACCGTTTGCCGTCTGTAAAGTGGAAAAATTAATGGTCAATCAAGGACTAACCAGAGTAGAAGTTCCCGAGGCGTTTGCGGGAGATATTGTGACATTTACGGGGTTATCCGATGCCCAAATTGGGAAAACTGTTTCTGATCCGTCTGACACCGAAAGTTTGCCAACTATAGCCATTTCTGACCCAACCCTTCACATGCTTATGGGGCCAAATACTTCTCCTTTCTCAGGAAAAGAAGGTGAATTTACGACAAGCAGACAACTCGAAGAGCGATTAAAGCGAGAACTTGAAAGTAATTTGTCACTTCGTATTGAAATTCTCGGAAATGGAAAATTTACCGTGTCAGGAAGAGGGGAACTTCATCTTGCGGTTCTCTTGGAAACACTTCGCCGTGAAGGATATGAAATGGAAGTAGGAAAGCCGGAAGTTATTGTAAAAATTGAAGACGGTGTGAAAAAAGAGCCTGTTGAAGAGGTAAACATTATCGTCCCTGCCGAATTCACGGGGGTTATTAACCAAGAAATGGGGAAGCGGTATGCAAAGATGATTCATATGAATCCGATTTCTGATGTAGAAGTTGAATTTATTTACCACGCCCCAACTCGCGTGCTTATTGGTCTGAGAAGTTTGCTCCTTACCATGACGAAGGGAACGGTACTCTTTAGTTCACAACTCTTGGGCTTTGAGCCTCTTGGAAAACCAATTCCAAAACTTCGAAAGGGAGTACTTATTGCAGATTCAGCGGGTGACGTTTTGGCATATGGACTTGAAATTGCACAAGGACGCGGGATTACCTTTGTTGATCCAGGAACCAAAGTTTATGAGGGTATGATAATTGGCTTAAACAGCAAAGAAGAAGATATTTCGATTAACGTTTGTAAAGGCAAAAAACTCTCCAACATGAGAAGTAGTGGAAGTGACGGAATTATTCACTTAACACCTTCAACGGTGATGTCACTTGAGCAGTCACTCGACTTTTTGGAAAACGATGAACTTTTGGAAATTACGCCAAAATCATTGAGGCTTCGAAAGAAATATTTAAATGAAATCGATCGCAGACGTTTTGAGCGGTCTAGCAAATAAAAAAAGGGGAAGTTCTCCCCTTTTTGTGACTTCTTAATATTTAAATCTTGGTTTTCTCCTCCACTTAGACCCTTTCATAAGATTTGCCATTTCAGATGATTCTGAAGATGACATAAGGTGCCTCAACGCTTTCACAGAAGTTGGAAAGAAAATATCGAGGTGTATTGATCGCTCGTTTAACTGATCAATTCCATCAATTACGACCATTGGATGATCAAATCGATATTTTCCATTCACTTGAAACAGCATCGCCGCATTCGTGAAACCATTTTCGTGTGAAAACCGAAATAACGCTCTAGCGTTTTCCCATAAGGTTTGGTGAGCCGTTTTCTCCAGAACTTCTTCAATATCTGCTCCTGTCCATGTTCTCACACCGTATTGAAAAACATCCTCAGGTGAAAATGGTTCCCCTGATACTTCTTGTGTGAATAGATTTGGATTTGAAAACACATTTTCCCCTCGCGGATCGCCTTCCATTGCAAAGACTTTCAGTAGCATATCTTCGTGTGGCAAGTCAGGCGCAATTTCCTTTATGAAAATATCAAGACTCCAGTCTTCAACATATATCCAAGGCATGCAACACACTCCTTAATAACAGTATTGAGTCAAGGGCCTCTATTATAGTCCTATTGAAGACAAATTATCGGTAGGTTTGGAGTTTGTCTTTGTAATCTCTTATTTGCATTTCTACTTCCTTCCGAAGCGCCACTAATAAGTTGATTAGGTCGTCTCCTTCTTCCTCACTGTAAATGTGGCCATTTGAGCCAGGAAGATGCATATCAAAGTTTGCTTTAAATCCGTGATGTGCAAGTTTTTCAATACGTACAACCGCTTTTTGAAGATCTTCGTCAAAATCAGTCAAATATTTTTGGAGTTCACTCGTAATTTTTGTTTCAACAATGTCCTTAATTCTGTCGTCAATTTCTATGCCGCTTCCGATGAGTTGAATTTGCATATCTAAAAGTAATTTTACCACAAAGATGCAAATTGAATTTTATTTTAGAAGCAGTTAATATGAGTTATGGACTCACGAATTCCTGATTGGGCTATAAAATCTGCTTTTGCGACCGCCTTCGTTGTAGCGTCAGTTTTTGTTTTACACACGACAGGCCTTACACTACCCATTACCGTAACAACGAGTACTGTCTCGAGTGAGCTTTCGGTAGTAGGGGAGGGAAAAGTAGATGTTGTACCAGATACCGCATATGTTGATGTGGGAGTTTCTTTTGACAATGTATCTGTTGCAGCTGATGCACAAAAGCGACTAACAGACGAAAACAATAAAATTGTAACTGCCATGAAAGCACTTGGCATCCCTGCAGAAAACATAAAGACTTCAAACTATTCCATCAATCCAAATTATGTATACGAAAGTGGAAAGTCACGACAAAATGGATTTGTGGGAAATGCAACTATTACCGTAAAAACGAGTAACATTGAAATGGCAGGAAAGATTATTGAAGCGGCGACCGCGGCTGGAGCTACTCAAGTTGGAAGTGCTCGATTTGTCGTTGATAAGCCGGAAAACTACCGTGAGCAAGCTCGTGATAAAGCTATAGCGAACGCGAAAGATCAGGCACAGAAATTGGCTCAATCACTTGGCATAACCCTTGGTAAAGTGACTAATATCGTTGAATCAAGTCCTGCTACCCCTCCAATTATGTACGCTGACAAAGCGCTTGCAACAGGTATGGGTGGAGGTGCCCCCGAACTACAAGCAGGACAGCAAACAATTACTTCTACGGTGACCCTCTATTTTGCAAAAAAATAAGGTGCGAACGAGGCTTCTTTTTTTAGCAGTACTGTATTTTCCCGGAACTGTTCTTCACGAAATGTCTCATTATGTTGTAGCAAAGCTGTTGTTTGTGCGCACCGGCAAAATTTCTCTCCTTCCTAAGTTTCACGATGATGGACTTGAATTGGGGCATGTAGAAATAGCACACACCGATTTTGTACGACGATTTTTTATTGGTATTGCACCGTTGGTTGTTGGGGTTTGTGTGTTATCTGGAATCGTTTATTTCTTACTTAATATGCGTTTTGTCTGGTGGCAATACGTGCTTTTTGCATACACCATAATTACTGTGGTAAATACCATGAGTTTGTCAAAAAGTGATCTGGTTGGTGCATGGAAAATTGTGCTTATATTGGCCCTTGCATTGGCATTTGTAATTGCGCTACATTAAATACATGGACATTCGAAAAGAATACAAATTCGCTCTTCCAACTTCATTGGGGCTTTTATTTGGAGTGCTTACCGGTTCACTTATTTTTTATGTAATAGTTGGCACTGTTGCAGGGCTCGTTTGGGGTTATTCCGATCATATGCTTCAAACATCAAAGCCACAACGAAAGGCCAAAGCTTCAAAGCCACGACATGCAGCTAAAAAGTCCTCTCGTCGCAAAAAGAGTAAGTAACATTTATTTCTTCAAGTGATATTATATATATATGTCGCATAAATCACTTTGGTTTCGCGCAAAAAAATATGGCTGGGGTTGGTACCCAATTACCTGGCAGGGGTGGGGAGTAACTGCGTTGTTTGTAGTCTATGAATTGTTTCTCACTTTTCTCATTGGAAATTCGTTTGATAGTAGAGCAGGGAATACTACCTTTTTGTTTTTGACTCTACTTGGGATCTTGGGTCTTTTAACTGTTTGTTACAAATATGGTGAAACGCCACATTGGAGTTGGGGAAACAAAAAAAATCAGCCAAAACGTTCGCGTTGAATATCTTCCAAATTTATTCCAAGTTCTAAAAGGATATTGGTAATGTTCTCTACAAACTCACTCCTTCCGCAGACAAAAAACTGAGTAGTATTTGGTAATCCATTTGTTGTTGCTTTTAATAGTTCTGCATCGATTCTGCCTGTTCGTCCATTCCATTCAGTAGTT
>JAKAKU010000069.1 GCA_021824385.1 bacterium
ATGCCACGACCATTTGAAGCTACTAATGTTGTGCCGTTGGCAGGTCTTACTCAACTTCCGAGTTTTCCTTCGGGGCATGCGGCAACGGCTTTTGCCGTTTCTACAGTTGTGGCACTGCATAGGAAACGTCTGGGAATATTTTTTTTAATCCTATCTTCACTGATTGCAATTGGCAGAGTGGCAGCCAACGTACATTACCCAATAGACGTAACATTTGGGATGTTGGTGGGGGTAATGATTGCACTCTTCTTTGACACGCTGCACATGAAAATAAGAGGTAAAAAACGCAAATTACACTCTTGACACAATAGCACTCATATTGATAGACTGCTAACATTCGACATGGAAAATACCGTATTCTCTAAACCAGTTCCCGTTGTGCCTGTCCGTGGATCTGTTGTATTTCCCCACACCGACTCTCTTCTTTCATTTGGTCGCCCCAAATCAATTGCTGCAGTTGATGCTGCATATCAAGACGACCGAATTATTGCAATTTTTACTCAGCGCGAGGCAAATCAGCCTGACCCTTCACTCTCAGACCTTCATCCAATCGGAACACTTGTTGTTATTACTCAAATGATGACAACTGATGGTGAAATTCATGCCATGGTACGCGGTCAACACAGAGTACGCCTCACTGAAACACTTTCTGAGGAACCCTATCTCGTTGCTCGAGTTGAGGAACTTACAGAAGACCATTTTGATGACACCGAAGTGGAAGCCATGAGTAACCGGTTGGTAGACCTGTTTCGAAAAGCAGTAAATCTAGGAAAAAGTGTCGAAATCACGACCATTATGAGAATTTTGTCGCAACACACCGATGTTGTGGAGCTGGTTGATTCAGTGGCAGCTGTACTTGAAATTAAAACAGAAGAAAAGCAACTCCTTTTGGAAGAACTTTCCGTTAAGAAACGCCTTGAAAAAGTGTTAGAGTTTACCACTCACGAGGTTTCAGTCTTAGAGCTTGAACGAACGATTTCTGTCAAAACTCAAAAACGATTTGATGACCAAATGAAGAAAAGTATTTTGAGAGAACGGAAGCACGCGATAGAGCAAGAACTTGGAGAGAATGATGACGACGAAGATGATGTTTCTGAATATAAGTCAAAAATTCGTAAAGCAAAAATGCCAAAGGCCGTCTTTGATAAGGCAATGAAAGAATACAAACGCCTTTCTAACATGTCTCCTCACAATCCAGAAACCGGATACATTCGAAATTATTTAGACTGGCTCTGTGACATGCCGTGGAGTGTTATTACCCCAACCAAAGTTTCAGTGGAAAAAGCAGGACAGGTATTGGATCACGACCATTATGGACTTGGAAAAGCAAAAGAGCGTATTTTGGAATTTTTGTCGGTGATGAAGCTCAAAGAAGATCTTCATGCAAAGGACGCAAAAAAACACGAAGATATGGGAGCTCACCCGACCATTCTTTGTTTTGTAGGGCCTCCGGGAGTTGGAAAAACTTCAATCGGAAAGTCGATTGCAAAAGCCATTGGCCGTGAATTTCAACGAGTATCGCTCGGAGGTATTCGTGATGAAGCAGAACTTCGAGGACACCGAAGAACCTATGTAGGAGCACTTCCTGGACGCATTTTGCAAGGCATAAAGAATGCAGGAACAAGAAACCCCGTGTTTATGCTTGATGAAATAGATAAGCTCGGTATGGACTATCGAGGAGATCCTTCAGCAGCCTTACTTGAAATCTTGGATCCAGAACAAAACAAAGAATTCTCAGATCATTATCTTGAAGTTCCCTTTGATTTGTCACAGGTGATGTTTATTTGTACGGCAAACGTCTTGGATACGATTCCTGGGCCACTCAGAGATCGTTTGGAAATTATTCGATTTGCAGGCTACATTGAAGAGGAAAAATTCCACATTGCACAAAAATATTTGTGGCCAAAGCAAGTGAAAGTAAATGGATAAAACCAAAAGAATATTTCAATTTCTGATGAGGCACTTCGAGACGTTGTCAAAAACTATACTCGAGAAGCCGGAGTCCGTGAGCTTGAGCGCATTATTGCTACCATTTGTCGCAAAGTTGCCCGAGAAGTTGCTGCAAATCCAAAACTCAAAATAAAAGTTGCGGTCACTGACCTCCAAAAATATTTGGGTCCACGTAAATTTTCATCGCAGATTTTAGGAAAAAGTGATGAAGTGGGTATGTCGACTGGTCTGGCCGTAACCTCTGTTGGTGGAGAAATTTTGTTTGTGGAAGTAGCGCTCATGCCAGGAAGTGGAAAACTCACACTTACGGGGCAACTCGGAAGCGTGATGAAAGAAAGCGCAAAAGCTGCATTCACTTGGACAAGAGCCCATGCAGAAGAGTTGGGAGTAGATAAGAATTTCTTGAAAACCATTGATGTTCATGTGCATGTGCCAGAAGGTGCTACACCCAAAGACGGCCCATCTGCAGGAGTTGCACTCACCACCGCACTCGTGTCTGCAGTAACCGGAATTCCCGTGAAGCGTGATGTGGGAATGACCGGAGAAGTGACGCTCAGAGGCAGAGTTCTTGAAATTGGGGGAGTGAAAGAGAAAGTGGTTGCCGCGCACCGAGCTGGACTAAAAACAATTTTACTTCCAAAAGACAACGAGAAAGACATGGAAGACGTGCCGGAAAATGTAAAGAAGGACATTCAATTTAAGTTTTATGACAATGTCGTGGATGTACTTGAAACGGCACTTACTCGTGACCCATTTGCAGGGGTAGCCAAGAAAAAAAGTGGGAAGCCTTCTTTTGTAACTGCGGCATAACTGAAACGTAAAAAAACCGCCAACTTATGTGGCGGTTTTGTCTTTATTCTCCTCAAATTGATCATAGAAATGATATCCTCTATCCCGAAGATATCTTTCGATATATCCTTTTGTATACTTTCGATTGAACTTTTTCTCTGCAAGTTCTGCAACAAGCTGCGCATTCCAATATGTTCCGATCAATCCTTCTTGAAAAGGCTTCCTCGTTGTAACAATCTTGTACAACTTAGGAAGGCATCTTCTTTCATGAATATTCCTTGCATGCAATCCCATCTTTGCAAGTAATGGATTAATAGAGTTTAGAGCGTATTCTACTCCTATCTTATCTTTCAAAACTTTTCTGACCATAGTAGGTGTCCATTCTTTTTCACTGAAACCATGTTCCGTAGGAGAAGATAAGAGAATATCCATAAGTTGGCTGCGTTGCTTTCGAGTTATTTTAGGATTAGCTTTACCCAGCTTTATAGATAACAGTTCTTTGTATTTTCCATCTTCATACATTGCAATCCACTTTCGCACTGCATGAATGTTAACCTCGATTTCTCGAGAAATTTGCCTCTTTGGTACTCCTTTCTTGTAAAGTGCGATTACTTGTTTTCGTTTCTCTATGTATTGATCAAGGGTGAATTTCTTCATGTTCCGCTCTTTCAATCCGTCTAATTGGAATATTACCCGTAATGGGCTAAAATACACTATTATTGGCCCCATCGTCTAGTGGCCTAGGACACCAGATTCTCATTCTGGGAACTTGGATTCGAATTCCAATGGGGTCACTCACATTGCACAATAAAAACGAGCGACTGTGCGCTCGTTTTCTTTCACTACTTTCTGTAGCATTCATTCGCTGACTGGTCGAGAACGGGAACATAAAAGGAGCTGACATTGTTCACCGTTAAATGCGAACAAATCCAGCCTTCTTTTCCGCTCGGCAGGCGAATCTTCAAAAATGTGCCACTCGCATTTGTCCCAATCACTGGCACTAACCCATTCGCCGTCTTGAGTGCCGCGACTCGTGAGCCATACAGTGTTGGATTATCAAACACCCGTTGACCTTGAATACTCATGACACTTACTGCTTCGGGATACTGATATCCAAAAAGCGGATAGATAATCGACTCGCTTGGCGTTCCCTGCAAATGAAACAGCGTTTTACTGCCATTTGTTTCATCAAGCACCCACGCGACCGTTTCACTGAAAATTTTCTCTCCGTAATGGTCAAAACTAAAACGTTTAGAAACACGCCACCAGATACCATGTTCATTGCAAATCGGCCCTTGGATAACGGTAAGTGCCGTTCCTGCCACATACCGGGCAATGGGCTCGCCTCCATATGAATGTGCACCCATGTTGGGCTCCATCCACCCATATACGGACTTTGTAGTAGCGACCTGCATTCCTACAGCAACACTGAAACCCTGACCACAACTTGGCTCGAGTGTTGGTATCGGTACATTACCGAC